>CAZVMT010000010.1:0-5988 GCA_964628765.1 uncultured Candidatus Bathyarchaeia archaeon
AGAAACTCATCGAAGTATTCCCAAGTTTAGAGAAAACACCACGATACAAAGCGTACCTTAAGACGATGGAAACCGGGGTACCCGCTAAATTTGATCTAGTTAGAAACCAAGATGAACCCTCTTTCCTCAATGTTTCCGCGTTCAAAGTACAGAAAGGGCTCGTAATTATATCGCAGGACATCTCAAGGGATGTCTCATTTGAGAACACAATCCTTGAGCTTTATAGGCACGCGTATCTGCTGCAGAACGCCGAGAACGTTGACGAGATATACAATATCACTATAGAGGTTATGAAAAGCGTCCTTGGCTTCGCGACCTTTGACATACTGATAAAAAATGATGACTATCTGAAACAGGTTGCGTCGAGAAACCTCCCCGTCGGAATGGGCGTCCCCTTATCGAGCAATGGTGTGACCGTGAGGGCTTTCAAGAACCAGAAAACGACGCTCGTAAACGATCTGTCACAGGATGAAGGTTATTACAAGATGATAAACCCTGAGACAAATCGAATATTTGATGAATACAAGGGTTCCCAATCCGAGTTAGCTACGCCAATCATTCTCGAAGGCGAATCCATAGGCATCTTGAATGTTGAGAGCACAGAACTTAACCGATTCACTGAACGTGACGCTGTATTTCTTGAGATTCTCGCCATCCATGTGGCTAGTGCTATAAAGAGGCTACGAGACGTGGATAGAATAATTGAGCAGGAGTCCCAATTCACAAACTTCGCGGAAAACAGCCAAGACGCTATCTGGATATACAAGTATGGTGAAGGCTACGAATACTTCAACCCAGTTTTCGTGAATATTTTTGGTTACTCGAAGGATAAAATACTGGCCGATCCAGATTTCGTAGCCAATAGAGTGATCCCAGAAGACCGTCGTTTACTAGAACAAGAAGACCAAGATGCCATGGAAGGTACGCTTGAACCAAATCGTTACACCCTCAGATTCATGCACCCAGATGGAGCTATCCGCCACATAGAGCAATGGACACATCCATTAAAAGATAAAGAAGGCAAGATCATTGGAATATACGGATCATCGAGAGATGTCACAACCCAAATAACATACCGTGAGAATCTGCGAGCACTCAATGAACACGCGAGCAAGCTGGGGAACATCAACTCCGTTGAGGAGATAGCCAAGACCACACTGGAGATACTGAAAAATATACTCAAATGCAAATTCGCATCCTTCCAGATAGTAGAATCAGATTCACTCAAAACGATCCTCACAGAGGGATTTCCCCCACTGGGCTGGAACCTTGACCTCTATGGACCGGGAATAACACCAAGAGTAGCCCGTGAAAAAAGGACGATAATCATTGGTGACGCGAGTAAGGAACGGGATTTTCTCGGCTCAGAGCGTCGAACATACTCCGAGTTAGCGGCTCCGGTCATGATAAATGATGAGGTGGTGGCGGTGATTAACATCGAGGATGTCAATTACGACTATTATACCAATGAGGACAAGCAGTTCGTAGAGCTGCTCGCTCAGCACGTAGCCTCTGCTATGGAGAGAATAAAGACGAGACAAGAATACCTTGAGACACAGCAGAAACTCATTGAGGAACGGGTGAAACTCGAAAGAGCCAGAGAGATGGATGAGATCAAGAGCCGGTTCATCTCTACAGCAGCACACGAGATAAGGACGCCTCTGACGAGCATCAAGGGATATACGGAGATTATCAGCGATAATCTGGAAAAAGCCGGAGACCACCAGACTCTGGAATACTTTAGTGTAATCGCGCGGAACCTAGAGAGACTGGAACTCTTGACCAATGATCTCCTCGACTTACAGCGAATCGAGACCAATCGGATGAGCATTCAGATAATCCCCACCTCAGTTGAGGCTCTGGTCGAGGATGTCAAACTTGAGATGCTCCCACTGGTAGGCGAGAAAGAGCAGCTCATCGAGATAAACCAGAGCCTCCAGACCAGCGTGATCCCCATGGATAAGCTCCGCATCCACCAGGTCCTCATCAACCTCATATCAAACGCATCAAAATACTCTCCGAAGAAAACCAAGATCAGCTTAATCATAGAGGAAAAACCCTCGGAGATAGAATTCAGTGTAACCGATCAGGGGCGAGGCATAGGAGCAGATGACCAAGAGAAGCTCTTCAAACCATTCCTCGACATAGTCTACAGGGACATGCAGAGGGGGACGGGACTCGGGCTCGCCATCTGCAAGGGAATCATCAAGCTGCATAATGGCAGGATATGGGTTGACTCTGAGGAGGTGGGCAAGGGGTCTACCTTCTCATTCGCGCTGCCAAAGCTGGTTTAATCTCCCCTGCTCTTTAATTCTCTTGGCTCAAACAGGATCACCAAGCTGGACTCATCTGCTTCAGGTTTATGCAGGACACCTTTTGGGATAACGCATAGCTGGCCCTCGCTCAACTGTACGGTTTCTTCCTCCAACTCGATTCTTATACCACCACGATAAACGAAGAACAATTCATCCTCATCATCGTGTTTGTGCCAGTGATAAGAGCCATGGAACAACGCAATCCTCAACACCTGATCATTGACGTAAGCCACATCCACGGGGCTCCAAGCCTCATCTATAGAATCAATTATGCCTGTCAAATCAAAACTGGAAACCATAAACAAACAACAACACTGATTCATTTACCAGTTCCGAAAAAAAATGTTATGGAGAAAGTAAAATATGCAGAGTACAGGGTCAGGATGAGAGTAATAGATCCTTAGATGACCTCATCCCAGCTACCACTGAGCCGGTTAAGATAGACGATGGTCTCCGGGCGGAGATTATCCATCCTTTCTTCAAGATACTCCTTGAGCTTCACGCCAAGCGTCACAGTGTCATGGATTCCAGCCTTGTCCACGATCTCATCGATCTCAGCCTGAGACCTCTGCGGGATGGGCCACATATCCATGTTCAGTATCTTGAAGGCAGCAACCGCTGCGTTCCCAGCGCATTCACGTATCACCCTGAGGTCTACCTTATCCACTGTATCATATTTGGTGTGACCAAATCCACGTCCAGCTCTTTTAGCTGCCTCATCGGGGTCACCCATGGTAGCCGTAGCCACACCAAGCAACAGGAATGGCCAATGATCACTATAAGGACCAACACGGCTCCATAGCGGAAGATCAACACCGATCTCAGCGATGATCTCCTTGAACAATGGCTCTAGGCTGGGCCAGCCGTGGAGACAGAAACCCTGCCTGCCTGCTCTACCCGCTGAATCAAAGTTCATCATGAACCTGATCTTATCCATGAACTCTGGGTGAGCCTTACAGTAGGCCCTGCTTCCAAATAACCCGATCTCCTCAGCCCCAAATAACAGGAAACGTGTGTTATGTTTCAGGTGTTCACGTTCCTTTGCTAGGGTTCTCGCCAACTCCACCACTATTGCTGCCCCTGTTGCGTCGTCGAGGGCTCCAACGGCGATATCATGTCCCTCATAGTGGGCTCCATAGACCAGCCACTCATCGCGTCCAGCGGTACCCTTGAGATCAGCCACCACGTTCCATGTATCAACGTCAAGATTCTTGCACTGGGTCTCAAGCCGAAGCTTGACGCGTCCCTTCCTCTCAAGCATCCTTGCCAGATACATGCCATCCTCGTAGCTCACACCAACAGCTGGAACAATCGGGCTGATACCCCCAGTAGGTGGTCCATACGCCGGGTAATGGTTCATGAATATCCAGCCAACGGCCCCAGCCAATACGCTACGCTGATACTTCTCGCTCCTATGCAGATAACGCGTCATACCAGACGGGTTACCGCTGTTAACCATAACGATCTTTCCCTCGATCTCCTCACGGCGCTCCTCATAGATGCCTAGCGGACCAGAGTCAAGGTAGACCAGCTCCGCCTCGACTACGCCCTCGATGCTCATGGGTAAAGCGATGCAGTCAACTTTCTTGCTCTTGGGCTCAACGACCTCTAGGCTGCTGGAGCCCCTGATCCATCCTGGGATGGTGAATTTTTCGAGATGAACATCATCCAATCCATAGCCCTTGAGTTTCTCAGCCATGTACTCGCAGCTAGCCAGATCATTGCCGCTTCCAGGCCACCTTGAATCATATTCGTCGCAGAGCTCAACCACCAAGTCCAGTGGCTCTGTGCTGCTGTAGATATCCCCTAAAACACGTTCAACAGGTTTCATGGAGTAATATTATTCTATGATAAAATAGAATTATGGGTTGCCCATGAAGAAGTTTATCAAGAAATAAACCACGCTGGGCAACAGAACGATCATTAACGCTCGCCCCCTACCAGCTGAATAGTTTTCCTCTACAGCTATAACCAGCAACGCAACCGTGGCTAGGCCCCAGATGTTCACGAGGTTTGTGCCAAGCAGCGCCCTCAATGCCTTACTGCTGATGTCCCTGTATGTGACAAAGTAGCCTGCCAGTGTCTCTGAGTCCATGATGCTGGCGTCAACTACGCGTATCAACTGATTCAATAGGCTGGGCACCGAGGCGAATCCATGCATGGCGAAGAATCGCTTCATGGAGCCATCTCCGCCGCTTAGCCTTCCCAATCCATGCATCAATAAGGTGCCCGCGATCCACCCCACGAGGATAGTGATCCCTGACCCTATCCCTGCGAAGACCCCCAGGGTGCCCTCCAACTGACTGGTATCTATTCCCTCCAGCTGAGGCGTCAATACGCTGAGGGGTATCTTGCCCATGTACACCATGCTGCTGTAGGCTGCGAGGGCTATCATGATTATCATCAATAGGATGCCTTTCCCGAGGTCTCCCTCGTCCATTGAACTGAATATCGCCCTGGGCCTGTAGAGTACCCCTGTGATTTGTCCTAGAAATCCCGGTTTTTCTTCACTCATGCCTTAACGCCTCCACTGGGTTCATATTAGAAGCCCTGTACGCTGGGTATAAACCCGATGCCACGCTAGTGGCCATGGCGAACAATACAACCTCCACCCCCAACATCAATGAGCTAGAGGTCGGTAACTCTATGAATCTTCCTATCAGGGAGGCGAGAAGGAACCCGAAGCCAGCGCCTATCGCTCCCCCTATCAAACCAGTCATAAAAGCCTCAGTAAGAAACATCATTAAAACATCGAGGCTCTTTGCCCCGATTGCCTTCATGGTGCCTATCTCCTTGGTTCTCTCCATTACGCTCACCGTCATCGTGTTGATGATGCCTACGCCGGCGACCACGAGGCTGATCCCAGCGATCCCGCCTAGAACCGCCTGAATGCTCCCAAGAATAGACTCGACTTGTTCTTGGGCTGAGGCGGCTGTCACTACTGTGACGCGGTCACCCAGTTTCTCCTCGACTCCCTCAGCGGCCAAATCAACTACATCAATGCTGTCCGCCTGTGCCAGCAGGTAACTGAACTCTCCACCCACCTCGTAGAGCTGTTGAGCCATCTTCAAAGGAATAGTTATTGAGTCGTCTAGGTTGGCGCCGAAGCTTCCCCCTGTCGCCTTGAGTAAGGCTATGACCCTTAGGGTGGCTTCCTTCTCCACGCCATCCACCACTACCTTGATCTTTATCCTGTCCCCCAGTTCCACTATGGGTTCATCAAGGTCCTGTGGATGGGCTATGTTTGAGCCCACCGCTACCACTGCCATATCTGAGTCTACGAAGTTTCTCCCCGCAGAGAGCTCGGTGCTGGGGTTGAGCTCCTTGTATTTCCGCTCAACACCGTAGACATCTGTCCTGAAGTATCTTCCCTTGATGCTGTACTCGGCGAACTTGTTTGCGATAATTGGTGTGACTCCCTTCACGTAGTCTACCTTGCTGATGATGTCAACGTCTCGCCAATTCAATGTGGAGCCAGCCACAGTGACCTGTTGCTGTATTTGCCCCGGTATGATGATCATGTTCATCGGTCCAAACATGTTTAGCTGCCCGGTTACGCTGGTCTGAAGCCCCTCCGTGACGCTGATTAATCCAGTGATAGCTGCGCATCCAATCAATATGCCGACCAGGTTCAAGGCGAACCTGAACTTTCTCTCGCTCAAACCGTTTATGG
>CAZVMT010000010.1:5998-25548 GCA_964628765.1 uncultured Candidatus Bathyarchaeia archaeon
AAAGATATCGAGGGGGTTCACTGCGGCTCCCCTATGGGCCTAGTCCTAGGAGTCTCCTGATCCAGACCCAGAATCCCTGCTGCTGGGGCTGCGGCGTATCGTCCACTGGTTCACCTATCTCGATGGTGAAGCTGATCTCCTCCTCGTTTTCCCGGTTAAGGTGGTCCCTGTACTTGACGTTGAGTTTGAGCTCGTGTTCTCCCTCAGCCGCGTCTTCATCGACCCTGTAGTTTACGTCGAAGGGTATGGGGCTGTCAGGGTCTACTGCTCCTATGTATTCATCGCTTCCGCTGACTCGTTTGATGGCGTCGTCCTCGACGATGCCGATGGAGACGAAGTCCACGCTCTCTGTGCCGATCAGCAATAGGTCTGCCTCCAGTTCCTTTCGTTGACCCGCAGATACGAGTTCACTCGGGGTGTCCAGAAGATCAAAGTCGATTAATCCATCGATTAATATGGTCACTGTCTCTGTGAGTACCTTCGGTATCCCCTTGCTGCTGGTGTAGCTCACTGTTATTGACGCCATGTATTGGCCCGCTGAGGCTCTTCCCGCGGTCAGTAACCTGTATGATACATCTGTCTCGCTTTCCGCCGATAGGTCTCCCAGGTTTCTTGTGGATGGGCTGAGGGGTGAGATGGGGCTCAGCTGTGGAAAGCTGATGCTGGTCATGAGGTCGTAAGCGTTTGCCCCGGCGCAGTCGATGTTTATGTCTAGGTTGAATATGTCTCCCGGGTGCACCGAGTCGAGATCGATCTGGATGTCCTGGATTGTTACTGTCGTGGTCTTGGATATCTTGGCGCTGTTCACGTTTATTGGCAGCACGAAGGTCTCGAAGTATGTGTTTTCCTCTTCGTCTGTGAATGAGACTGTTGCCTGTAAGCTGTATGTGGTCAGTGGTGTGCCCTCCAGCACCGAGACCATGGGGCTGATGGTGACCGTGCCGTTGCTATCCATGCTATCAAGTGAGAATATGTCATCCGCTACCACAGATACATATGGTGTCGTCGATGTGATTACAAACTCCAAGTTATCCAGTGGCTGCCCTGCGATGTTCTCAAAAACATATGAGACCAGGTTATTATCACCGGCAATCGCTGCGATGTTGTCTTGGTCGACTTGGAATCCTAGCTTGGGCGTATATGCTTCGCTTACAACCACGCCCACCGAGACGATTGATGTGACATACTCGAAGGTAATCTTCTGATAAGTCACAGTCAAAGTAAGCGTATATGATCCCAGTGGTAGTGACTTGTCAACATACAGTGTAACAGGGTAGCTCTTGGTCTTGCCATCCTCGAAAACAGTGTAGACTTTCTGTGATCCTTCGAGTATGCTTATCCCGGGAGTGGCTGAGGCTAATACAGCTTGTACTCCGACGACGCTTCGATCACCAATGTTCTTGATGCTTATTGTGATCTGGTTTTCTTTCCCCGCTGTCAAATACTTGTTGGCTGTTGTTATTTGCAGGCTGTCTGCCTTTACTATGTTTAGTGTTGAGTAGCTGGTCGCCAGTACAAGCGCCAGTAATATGATCATGGATTGGGTTCTATTTTTCATGTTCATTTATATCAAGTCCTGGAATTTCTTTTCTCCTTCAATCATACCGTCCTTGAAGCTGATGAGACGGTCTGTCTGTTGACCCACGGCTGGGTCATGTGTAATTAGGATGAAGGTCTTTCCCTCTTCATCGTTGAGTCTTCTGAGCAGGTGCATTATCTCTGCCCCTGTCTTACTGTCTAGGTTTCCCGTCAACTCGTCCGCCAGTAGAATATTCGGCTCATTCGCCAGGGCTCTCGCTATGGCTACGCGTTGTTGTTCTCCGCCGCTGAGTTGGCTTGGTTTATGGTCCGCCCTGTCCGCGAGTCCAACGAGCTTCAAGAGTTCTTTTGCTCTTTGATGGCGCTCACCCCTGCTTATCCCGGCGATGGCCATTGGTAGCTCTATGTTTTTCTGGGCATCCATTCTGGGGATGAGGTTGAAGAACTGGAAGATGAATCCGATCTCCCTGTTCCGCAGGTCCGCTACCTGGTTGTCGTTGAGTTTGTTTATGTTTATGCTGTTGATGTATACCTCTCCCGAGGTGGGTCTGTCGAGGGCGCCTATCATGTTGAGTAGGGTGCTCTTCCCTGAGCCGCTGGGTCCCATTATTGCCATGAATTCACCGGACTCTACTTTCAGATCTACTTCTTTGAGTACCTCAAGGGGTCTGCCGCCTGACATGTATGTTTTTGAGAGGTTTCTGGTCTCTACGATGTATTCTGTCATTCATGTTTCTCCAGTAGTTGGTTTATCATGTCGAGGCGGTTCTGGGATATTTTTTTGATTTGTCTGAGTATGGGTTCTCTAATATCAGTGTTGATGTTCTCCGTGAACTCACCGAGTAACGATTGGGACATAAGCTGCTCTTTTTTAGTTAATTTGTTCATTAGTTCTAGGGCGCCTTGTTTTCTCTCGTTTGAGAGCCACTTGAAGACCACTGAGATGTATTTTACGCTAAAGTCTATGGAGTCTTCGATGTGTGTGAGCATCGACTCGAATACCTGTTTTCCCTCATCGGTTATCAGGTAGTACTCTGTCTCGTCCCGTTTCTGGGTTTTGATGTATCCCTTCTTTTCGAGGCTCTTGAGCGCCGGGTAGACTGTGCCTGTTTTTGGCTCCCATGTTCCATCGAATTCCCTTTGGAGTGTCTTGAGCATCTCGTAGCCATACTTGGGTGCCTCATCCAGTTGAATGAGTAGCAGCATCTGCAGTGGGCTTACCGGCATCCTTATGGGGCTTTGGCTGTTTATGCTCAGGGACATGGGTTGACCTCTACCTAGTTGGTTGCTAGTGAGAGCCTTCTATTGCTCTTAAACGTTTTTCATAATTGTTTCCTAATTGGGTGAAAAGGATTAATGTCTGAGGGGCTTCCCCTTATGTGCAAATGAGCGTACTCATATTCACTGACAACCCGGCTACTGGCGAGACAGGGTTGGTGCGGAGAGAGTTACTGGACAGGGGAATAGATGTTGATTATCTAGCCCCATGGGACATCGTCTTACCGGGGTTCAAGCCCAGCTATGAGTTGAGCTACGTTCCCAGCAACATGCTCCACAGGGGCAGCACCTTCGAGCTCGTCCACCGATTATTGATTCTCAGGCAACTTGAGGAGACAGGCGTCGTGATCAACCCGGTACCATCCATGTTGAACTACAGCAAAGAGCATCTGACTCTTCAATTAAACAAACTGGGGGTCTCCCACCCTGAGACGCTTATCACTGAGAACATCGAGGCTGCCACAGAGTTTGCGTCCAGTCTTCTTGAGGAGGGACGTGAGGTGGTGTTGAAGCCCATCTGTCTGAGCCGAGGCACCGGTGTAACCAAGTTGAGCAGGATCAGGAGCAGGAAGGACCTCACCCAGTACATGTTATGGTATATCCGTGAGTTTGGGGAGGGAGTCTTCTATCTGCAGGAGTTCATCCCCAACAAGGGCTACGATGTACGGTGCCTCGTTATTGATGGTGAGGTTGTTGGCCGTGAGGCTCGAAGCAATCCCGAGGATTTCCGGTATAATGTGGCTGCCGGTGGGCACGCTGAGCCCTTTGAGAATGATCTCTATGATGAGTTGTCCATCAAGGTTGCTGAGGCTGTTGGGTTGAACATAACTGGGCTTGATATCTTGCCTCGTGAAGATGGGGAGCCCATGGTGCTTGAAGCCAATTGTTACCCCGGGTACAAGGCGTTGATGGAGACCACTGGTATCCCCGTATACAAGTTGATAGTGGATTATTTTGAGCGTGTGCTTCGTTTATAGATAATTTTTTAACACGCGCTGAACACGCTTTGATCTGGAAATATCATGACGTTTTGCAGTAACTGTGGAGCAGATGTTGAGGATGACCAGAAGTTCTGTCCAGAGTGCGGGACAAGATTACAGACAGAGTCGGCTTCCCCACCTCCACCCCCACCACAACCCGGTGAAGAGACAACAACGAATGTTCCTCCACCACCGCCACAATACAACAATGTGCCTCCGCCACCCCCCGCAGGAAGCCAGAGCAATATCCCTCCACCGAAACAAGGGATACTGGGAAGAGTAGACATCGATCAAGAAGACATCGAAGAGGTAGCCGAGAAAGCCAAAAAGGGACTCGGTGCAGCGTGGAGACTGGCGAGGAAAGGAATCAGCAAGGGCGCTGAGCTAGCCAGTCAAGGCATCGAGGTCGCCAAGGACACCATCGAGGAGAGGCGTGAGAAGCAGAACTCTGCTCAGCCTTATCAGGCTCCTCCGGCGGCACCTGATTCTCAGGGTACCAAGTTTTGCCCAAATTGTGGTCAGCCAGCGGCTCCAGGCAAGTTTTGTAATCACTGCGGCCACAAGCTGGAGTAATTTTTTCCTTTTTTCTTTTTGTTATGCTGTGATTGGTTTTTTGATGTATTTTCGCTGATAGAAGTATAATCCCTGTAGTATGATGAATTGGTAGCCAGCTGTGATTATAGTAACGAATTGATGTATGTAGAACATTACCAAGTTTAGGGCTACGAGTTTCACCACAAGGGCGATTGAGGCTGTCTCTGTTCCCCAGTTTTTACGTCCAAGCAACATCAATGCTCCTCCCAGTGAGAGGAGGAACCCGAGCAAGCCATCCAGCATGATTATTATGAAAGCCCACATGGCCCCATTATTGCTGATGTGGGGCAACTCATTGGATAATGCCAGTAGATAGGTCTCTCTGGTTTCGGGGGTGAAGGCTACTGCGCTGAAGTTTACAAGCTGCAGGAAGCTTGGTACTCCCAGAAGCACTAGGCCGATGATTATCCCGCCCATTACCCTGTTTTCTGATAAATATGTATCTTCAAACCATTGCCATCTTGCTATTATCTTATCAAACAGGTTGATGTTCTCCTGGATGGTGTCGAGTGCATCGCTCTCCACGAAGTGGGTTAATTCGTTTGCTAATGACTTGAAGTGAGGGTTTTTCGCCTCCGCCATTATATAGTTGAGTTTCGTCTTCATCTCCTCTTTCTCAAAGGGCTCCAGGTCGTGGTCGAGAACCTCCTGGAGAACCTCGATCACCGAGTATAGTGAGCCTCTGACATCAAGCTGGGCGTCTTTCTTGAATCGTTGATATATTAGAACGGTGAGTAGGAAGAATGCGTATATTATTGGTGCTGCGGCTGGGAAGAAGTAGTCGTTTGTCTGGGTGATGAATTTCCCCACCTCATCGATGAATAACCCCACCCCGAGCCCAGAAAGTATAGCGGTCCACGTGTACGCCCAACGATTCGCATAGAGGATCGGTAATAAGCTAGCTATGTAGAGGATTACTCCGCCATAGAGAACGTGGGCGATGTGGAGGGTCTCGTTGCCTAGCTGGGGGTAGCCTGTGAGTTCTAGTATTAGTCTTGTCAGGCTTACTGATGCTGCGAAGCTGAGTACCGTGAGTTGTAGATAGGTTTCTGCGCCTCGTCTGCGTACTGGTTTCCAGATCCTGCTTACTATCTGGCTCATGCATAGTTGTTACGCTAGAGATATGATAAAACTTGTGTGAAGGCAGAGAATGAATATCTATACCGGAACCCAAAAAGTAAAAAAATGGAACCCGGTCTACCCGAGTTCATACCTTAAACGATCTCTATTCTCAGCTTGGGGGGTCGATCCTCCAGTTTATCTCTGACCTGAGGAGATGATATTCATCGGTTCGACGCATAAGGGCACCCAGGGTTTTTCCCTCTCCTTTGATGCCCTCCCACTTCCCGGTGCCTCCGATGAACTTGTATAACCCATGGCCCCTCGCATACCACCAGACATGGACCAGCCAACTCATATCGCCTTCAGGGTCCACGTCTTCCAGTAGCATCACATCGGAGAGCCTCTTATCGCCACTCCACACCGTTACCCCTTTGTCGTAGCTGGCTGCGTAACCCCTTGGATTGGCGAGATTATCTTCTACTGTGCTCTCCCCTACCAGCACACCCAGCTGTGTGTTGATGATGAGCCTCAACCCGCTGGCCAGTTCCTTGATGTTCTCGGTGACGTGAGCTCCATGGAAGCTCAGGCTCGTCGCATGGTTAGTATAAGGGCCCTTTGGTTCAAAGGCTGGGACGGTTAGATCATTCTTCGGGTCGAGTTCCCACTTTAGCTTGTAGTTTGGCATCGTGTGTTCATCGGCGCGACCCGTCTTTCCTGTGATGGTGGCCTCGCCTGCGATGCCCTTCCATTTCCCTGTGCCAACGATGAAGTAGTATGTGGTCTTTCCCGGGCTTGGCTCCCATAGGATGCTCCAAGTCACGTCGCCATCTGGGTCTATGGTCTCGCAGAAGGCTACCTGTCGGATGAATTTGCCATCGGCGTCACAGAGGATGCTCCCATGTGTATAATATGTTGCATTGTCAACTAAATCAAGTAACAATATCCAAAAGTAATAGTATAATCCTTGCGAAATACAACCCTCATGTAACACGTATATTTGGTGGATGGGGTTAGGCGTTGTCTAAGCCTAGTCTCGTCAATGTCTCCTCTGTTGGGTGACCCGTCTTTCGGCTCCACCCCCGGTCCATGTAGTACTCATCCAGCATTGCCTCTAGGTCCAGTACTGTGCCTGCGCTCGCGCCTTCAGTTAATGGTGTTTCCATGAACCGTTTGGGCAATGTATCGTTTACCCGGGTTATGCCTTCTCTGACGCCGAACATGCGCTCGATGTTGGTTATCCTCTCCCCAGCCAGCTGAATATCCTCAGCGCTCATCTCTAAGCCAGTTGTGATCCTGTATGCTTCAGCTGCCCTCGGAAACTCCAGCAACATCATGTTCTGCATTATGTTCTTGCATGGCTCAAGGGCGTCAATCACCGCGCACCAGTCCTCAAAGTAGTGGATCAGCTTCCCCTTACCAGTATCAGACATACGCAGCGTGGCTCCGGGTTCACCGAACATCTCCTCACCTATCTCGGGGTCATCGCTCAACTCAATGAATGGTTCACTCCTGAGGTGATCACCGCCACGAGACGCAACAGCGTAACCCAGCCCGAAGCCCTTCAATCCACGGGGATCAGCCATGATCAGGTCCATCCCCTTCACCTGCACCGTGTACTCCAGACCCTTACCCAGTTTCTCAGCTGCCTTGACCGAGCCATCCGCGAGTATGTCACCGAATCCCTCACGGTTTGCTATCTGATGGATGAGGGTTAGTATGGCGTCTGGGTTTCCCCAGTTGAGCTCCAGTCCCCCTGTCTCTTCCTTGCTCAGTAAACCTTTCTCGTATAGCTCCATGGCCCACCCGATGCAACCCACTGTGCTGAGTATATCGATGCCATGTTGGTTGCAGAGATCATTGGCCTTGAGGGCCAACTCGATATCCGGGTTTCCTATTCGTGATGTGAATGATCCCAGGCTCTCGTACTCCGGTCCCTCCCCGTGGAGCCCCTTGTATAAGCCTTCTTTGATGGTGTAGATTCTGCTGCATGGGATGGTGCATGCGAAGCAGCCCCTCGTCTTTACGTTGTATTCCGCTGCCAGTCGTTCACCGCTGACCTTCTCGGCGTGCTCATAGGTGCCCTGGGTATAGTTTCTCGTAGGCAGGAAGCCTGCCTTGTTTGCCATCAATAGTATGCGGGTTGTTCCCATGAGCCTCCGCCCCTCGTATTGCTCATGCTCCCTGATCTCCTTCTCCAGTTCCAGCACCATTCTCTCGAACCGCTCTGGCTCGGCTACCTTGATTACGCCTGTGCCCCTGACTGCGACTGCCTTGATGTTCTTGCTCGCAAGGACTGTGCCCATGCCTGTTCGGCTAGCTGCCCTTGCCTGATTCGCGAATAATCCAGCGTATCTTACTCCCTTCTCGGCTGCCGGTCCACAGATTAGTGTCTGAATAAACTCTCCCTGCGCTTCTTTGATTAGCCTATCAGCCTCAAACACTGTCTTCCCCCAGATACCATCTGCGTTCAGTACCTCGACTGAGTCATCCCTGATGTTGATGTAACTTGGCTGTTCCGCGATGCCTTCGATTATTATCTGGTCATAACCCGCGAACTTCATCTCTGGCGCGAAGTGGCCTCCAGCGTTGGTGTCACCGAATATCCCAGTCAATGGGCTCTTTGCCGAGACATTGAACCTGCTCGCCGTGGGGAACATGGTGCCCACCAGGGGCCCTGTGGCGATCATTAGTTTATTCTCTGGCCCCATTGGGTCGATGCCTGCCGCTACCTCCTTGTATAGCCTGTATGCGTTGAAGCCTCTTCCACCGAGGTATTGCCTCGCCTCCTCATGGTCCAGCGGCTCCTTGGACACCTTCTCGTCCGATAGGTTGACCCTGAGCCTCTTCCCGGCGTATCCATAGGTTTTACCCAAGGTTCCATAGCTCCCTTAATCGTTCAAAAGCTGTCTCAGGTGTCTCGGTGGACTCTGGATTGGTTTCATAGCTTAGTGCTCCTGTGGGGCACCTCTTTACACACTCGGGGTCCCCCATGCATAGGTTGCAGACTATCGCTTTCTCGTTGAGCTTTATCGCGTTGTACTTGCACGCGTCAAGGCAAACCCCGCATCCTATGCAGGTTTCCCCGTCGATGATTGTCCAACCGTCTTCTGATTTCGTGATGGCCCCTGTGGGGCAGCGCTCCAATGGTGGGCAGTCGCTGCACTGGTGGCATAGCACCGGGTAGTCCAGTCCATCTCGGTCATCCTTATAGACAGTGACCCGCGCAAGGGATGGGCTGAACAGTCCTGTGTGTTTGAAGCTGCAAACCATCTCGCATTGCCTGCAGCCAGCGCATTCCTCGGCCTTGACGGTTATCCGCCTCATTTATCCTCTTCCTTATCTAGCTCGATTATCTCCATCATGACCTGACCGTTGGGGTCTGGGCACTCCACGAGCCATGTTCTCTCCATCCAGTCGCCGGGTTCATCCAGTTTTCTCTGCTTCGCTGGGAGAAGGGGAAGTATCGCGTTCAGCGCCCAGTAGCAGAAGTGGCCCTCTGGGATCGATATTTTTCCACCGCTTACGATGAAGTAATCTCCTTCCTGTATCGTATCGCAGTATCCCTTTATCTCTTTCACGATGACCTTGAGATCCTTCATGGAGTCACCTCGGCTACGTTTTCATTCACGGCAAGTTGCCTTGTTTGGGGAATAGTTATAGAACCTGTCTTCGCCAGTTTACTGGCGGTTAATTCCAGTCCAAGTGATACACGCTCATATTAATCACTTCAAAAAATGAGGCATACTCTTCAATTTAATATTATCTACTGGAATTAGTGTATAACCTGTGACAGTTGCCTGTTCTATTCTCTAGGATTTTATACACATGGAACAGTACAGAATGTACTTACCTCCTGTAAAAAGAAATTAAGGGCTTACTTGCGTTCAACCTTTTCAACATCGATTAAGACGACGATGACCGCGTTAACCATCACCACCTCGTGGCTCCGTGCATCAGGGTCGATGTTCTCGGGTGGCCACATCATACCACCCTTGATGATGTTGATCCTTCTCCTTCCCTCGGGGAGTACGCTGAGCACAGCCTCACCATCCACTGTCTCAGGGTTCGGCGTCGCGATGGTCACATCCACCATCAAGGCTTCCTCTAGTTCCTTGAAGCTACCGATCTTGAAGAGCCCACCGAGTCCGATCATGCTGCTGTGGCTGATGGCGTCCTTGATGGCTTTCTGGGCTGCCTTGGTCTCATCCTTCCCGTGGAGGTCCACTCCAGTCCCGTTCTCAAGCAAATATCTCCTATAATCCGGCATAATCTTGTCACTCTGAGTGGGAACCTATGTTTTTAAAGGGTTTTTCCCGGTAACGTTAAAAGCAATGCTGAAATTCCATGAATCAAAGCCATTGGACCGGAGAGTGAGCGAATGAACCCATTGAATTATAGATTAGTGGACAAACTCAAGGAGTTTCTAGACGAGGACATCGGATACGGCGACATCACCAGCATGACACTGATACCGGAGAACCAGAAAGCACAAGCAAGGCTCTACTTCAAAGAACCCGGAGTAACCTCAGGGCTTCAAGAAGCCAGTACTGTATTCAAGATACTTGGATGCACAGTCGAGCAGCATAAGCAAGATGGGAGACACGTAGAGGCTAGGGAAGTCCTGCTTAGCGTGGAGGGCTCAGCTCGTGCCCTCCTCATGGGTGAACGACTTGCCCTCAATCTAGTTGGACGCATGGCTGGGATAGCCACCCAGACAGCCAAGATAGTGGAGGATGTCAGCAAGCGCAACCCTGTTACCCGGGTAGCCGCCACACGAAAGACCTTGCCTGGTTTCCGTGAGTTTGATAAACGAGCCGTGGTGCATGGTGGGGGTGACCCCCACAGGTTTGGATTGGATGACTGTGTATTGATTAAGGATAATCACCTTGAGCTCGTACCCAGCGTCACAGAGGCCGTTAAAAGAGCCAGAGAGGGAGCCAGCTTCACCAAGATGATAGAGATAGAGGTCAGGAGCCTCAAGGACGCGCTTGAGGCAGCTCACGCCGGAGCCGATATAATAATGTTTGATAACATGACCCCAGAGGAGATCAAGGAGAACCTCAACGAGCTAGACTCCATGGGGTTCAGGAAGGGCATCATCTACGAGGCATCGGGCGGTATCACGGCTGAGAACGCGGGTGACTACGCCGAGGCTGGTGTTGATATAGTTAGTTTGGGTGCATTGACTCACAGTATCCGTAGCTTGGATGTTAAATTTGAGATCGAGATGTCGCAATGAACGAGTTACAGGAAAAGATTCTAAAGATAAAACAAGAGAAAAACGCTCTATTACTGGTGCATAATTATCAAGTACCTGAGATCCAGGTGATCGCTGACTTCCTAGGGGACAGTCTTGAACTTTGCAGGAAGGCTCAATCAGCTGAGGACGTTGATATGATCGTTTTCTGCGGAGTAGACTTCATGGCGGAGACCGCCAAGGTGCTCAACCCCGATAAGAAGGTGGTTATACCCAGCGGCAAGGCGATATGCCCCATGGCTGGAATGCTTTCCATGGATGTATTACTGGAAGCCAAGAAAAAGTACCCTGAAGCCCCCGTGGTGCTATACGTCAACACCTTGGCCGAGGCAAAAGCCGAAGCCACTGTGACCTGTACAAGCGCCAACGCAGATAAGATAGTAAGAAAACTGGGTGCCAAGCAGGTTATCTTCGGACCAGATAAGAATCTGGGGTACTTTGTGCAGAAAAGAGTACCAGATGTAGAGCTAATCAACGTACCAGATGATGGCCACTGCAGGGTCCACAGGTTCATAGGAAGCGGAGACGAGGCCATGGAGCTCAAGAAGGAGTATCCAGATGCCGAGGTGTGGGCGCACCCCGAGTGTGAACCCGAGTTTCAGGAGAGAGCCGACTACGTGCTCAGCACAGGGGGCATGGTGAAGCGAGCAAAGGAGACCGACGCCAAGGTCATCATAGTAGGCACCGAGGAGGGGCTGCTCCAACGGATTCAACGCGAGAACCCCGATAAAACATTCCTACCAGCAAAGAAATACTCGATCTGCGGAGCCATGAAGAGGATCACCTTGGAGAACCTCTATTTTGCATTAATCAACGAGGAACCCCTTGTGGAGGTTTCCGCGACTATCGCGGATCGAGCCAGAGTAGCCATCGAGCGTATGCTTGAGATGAGTTAGGTCGATACCCTTTTCTCCTTCATCTCGTTTTCATTTGCGATAGGTGAAGCATTTGAGTGTCATTGAATTCGAGGGAAAGAAGCCCAATATCCACCCCTCTGTCTTTCTCGCACCGGGCTCATGGGTAATAGGCGATGTCACTCTTGATGAGGATGTGAATGTCTGGACCAACGCGGTCATCAGGGGTGACGATGACTCCGTGAAGATCGGTGCAAGGACCACCGTTCTCGAAGGATGCCTCGTTGAGGCTCCTACTGGTAACCCTGTAGAAATCGGTGCTGATGTCATCATCAGCCACGGGGGCATGGTTCATGGAGCAACGATTGAGGATGGATGCATAGTGGGTATCGGCGCTATTGTCTTGGATAACGCCAAGATAGGCAAGAGGTCTATCATCGGATCAGGTGCATTGGTCTCGCCACGCACTGAGATCCCTGAGAACCAGCTAGTACTGGGGGTCCCAGCCAAGCCTGTACGGGAGTGCCGTGATGCAGAGCACCAGTATATGGCGAGGGAGCATGAGAGGACGCTGAGCAAGGCAAAGGTCTATAAAAAGATCTATGACCGGTCTTGACTCAGTTTTTTGAATTTAAATTTAAATAATCATAATTCTAATATCACATATAATGTCGGTAAACCAGATACTACTAGGGGTCCTTATCGTCGTAACCCTAACACTAGTGGTGATTCTCATCCGGTTTATGACACGGACAAAACAGTTGATAGATAATAACAGACCAGCTAGGGTCTAGTCTTTCTTGTTGTGTTTAAAGGAGAAAGCCGAGGGACAGATATCGTTCAGTACACAGTTTTCGCAGTCCGCCTTCTTTGCGTCACATACCATGCGTCCATGGGTTATCAGAAGATAGTTAACCGCCCACCATTTCTCCCTCGGGAAGAGCCTCATCAGATCCTGCTCTACCTTATCTCTGTTCTTCTCCTCGCTCAAACCGAGACGGTGACTCAGCCTGAAGACATGGGTGTCAACCGCTATTCCCTCGATCTTGTCGAAGGCACCTGCGAGTACGATGTTGGCGGTCTTTCTGGCTACTCCCTTGAGCTTTACCAGCTCCTCCATGGTGTCCGGTACTTTGCCACCGTATTCGTCTACAAGGGTCTGGGCCATGGTCTGTATGGCGTCTGCTTTTCGTTTGTAGAATCCAGATGATTTGATGTCTTTCTCCAACTCCTCCCTGGGAGCACTTGCATAGTCTTTCGCGGTCCTGTATTTCTTGAATAGCTCTACTGTGATCTTGTTGATCTGTTCATCTGTTGCCTGCGCTGATAATATCGTGGCTACTAGCAGCTCCAGAGGGTTCTCGTGGTGGAGGGCTGTCCCCTCAACCTCCGGGTAGGCTTCCTCCAGGCGCTTCAGTATTGTGTTTGCCCTTTCCAGTTGATCCATACACCATGATACACTGTGGATGCTATAATTGTTTAGAAACCATTATCAAGCATCATTTCAGTGCATGAACTGATTGCCCTTGTTCCTACTCCGAAGAAAAAAGAAGGAGAAACCACGCCTCCCCCCAGAACAACGATGGATCGACCACATCCTAGGCTGGGGCACAGAGCACCGTGGGATACAGCCAGAGCTTCCAATAATCGAACCTGATGACTGGAGGCTCAAGGTAACGGGCTTGGTGGAGAACCCCAGAGAGTATACTTGGGATGAGTTTCAAGCCTTGCCCCAGGTGGTCTCTGTGAGTGATTTTCACTGCGTCGAGACTTGGAGTGTGATGGACCAGAAATGGGAAGGAGTAAGGTTCAACACCATCCTAGAGGAAGCCGTCCCATTGAAGAAGGCACATTACATTCTCTTGGAGGCATTTGACACCTATACCACTAGCTTACCTATCAGTGAATTACAGGGCGACGACATATTACTAGCCCATAGGCTTAACGATGAGCCCCTGCCTCAGCCCCTCGGAGGACTCATGCGCCTCGTCGTGCCCCACAAGTATGGATACAAGTCCATCATGTGGCTCAAGGAGATCAACTTCAGCGACCGCGACAAGCTGGGGTACTGGGAGCGAGGCGCATATCATAACAAAGCTGATCCCTGGAGAAGACAGCGGTACAACTGAGCCAGTCCACTTATATCAGAGACATTGATTTCTCTGAGACCATGAATAAGAGGCGGGTCTCGGCTATCTTTACGATACTTGTAGGCTTGTTGATGATGGGTATGTGGGGCACGTTGATCTCCACGGGTCAGGTGCCCTATCTTGATACACCTCAAATGGAGATCAAGCTTCACATCCTTACTGAGATGCTTACCGCCTTAGCTCTAGTATTGGGCGGTGTCTCTGTTCTCAGGGACTGGAAGAGGCTTACCAAACTCCACTACATCAGTCAGGGGATGCTGATCTACGCGATAATAAACAGCAGCGGCTACTATATCGACCGCGGGGAGACCGCTATGGCTGGGATGTTCGTTGTCTTGCTGGTGGGAACCCTTGCTTCCATGTATTTCTTCTCAAACGAGGTCACCTGTTAGGTTGATGCAAATGTTAAATCTTCTCCAGACAATATTATTTTGATATTTATGGAGTATGATTATCTTATCAAGAACGCAACCATCGTCGAGGGAACCGGAAAGAAGGCATACACCGGAGCCATAGGAGTCAAAGACGACAAGGTTGCAGCGCTTGGAGACATACACGGAGACGCAGTGAACACCATAGACGCCAAAGGGTTAACCGCCTTCCCCGGGTTCATCGACTCCCACAGCCACGCCGACTGGGCACTACTCTGGTATCCACAGGCCCAGAGCCACGTGATGCAGGGAATCACCACCTTCGTGGGAGGACAATGTGGCGGCAGCCCCGCACCCCTCGGAGACTATGTCAGGGTGCCTTGGTTGTTGACTGATCACTTGATGGAGTTTGAGCCCTACAAGTACTACCCAAGGCAGCCCTACTATCCACTGGAGACCATCAACACTTGGATGGAGGAGAAATACGGATGGACCCTCGCGTGGAAGACCATGGGTGAATACTTCAAAGCAGTAGAAAAGACCGGTATCAGCATCAACTACGCCCCACTATTGGGACATGGAACCGTCAGAACCAAGGTAATGGGTCTCGACTACAAGAGGCACAGCACTCAGGAGGAGCGCAGCCAGATGCATGAACTCATCCACGAGGGCATGAAGGACGGCTGCATCGGGTTGAGCGCTGGACTCGACTATGATCCAGATGTTTTCGCCAGCCATGACGAGATCATTGAATCAGTAGCACAGATCAAGGAATATGGCGGCGTCTACTGCCCCCACTGGAGACGGACAGGCAGGAGAAGGGGCATAGCAGCGGGGCATGTTCCCAACGAGAAGATACGAGCCTTGATGGAGTGCGTTGATGTCTATGAGAAGACCGGCGTGAGGCTTCACTACGCTCACCTGAGTACTGGTTGGCAGATCTACCCAAATGCCCCACCGGAGCTTGAGGAGGCGAACCTACGGGTGACCATCGATATGATCACAGAGAAGAGTAAGGGGGAGCTGGACATCACCTGGGACGCCATACCATTTCTCATAAGGGGCGGATTCAGCGTCATGCCATATCTCTGCAGCCTACTAGAGCCATGGCTAAGGGAGCTAGGCAGCCGAGATGCTCTCGCTCAGTGGCTCGCTGTGCCTGACTTCAGGCAAGAAGTCTATGAAGCCATCAGGAGCGGGAAATGGTTCATCAGGGTAGCGTACAACCCTAACACAAACCCATTCTGGGCTACAAACCTGACAGTAACCAAGAGCAAGACAGAGGGAATCGACGGCAAGAGCGTACAGGAGATAGCCGAGATGTGGGGAGTTGACCCGTGGGATGCCTACTGTGAAATCATCGTGAAGGACCCTGATACCCGTGGCGTGACTGGGAACCTCAACTATAACCCAGCCTACGAACAGTACTACACTCACCCCAAAGGCATGATAGGGTTGGACACCATGGTCTGCGACGAAAAATACCAGCGGGAATCCCCACCGTACAGCATACCGGGCATCAACAGCTTCGCCGCCTACCCCATATTCCTCAACAAGTTCGTGAAGGAGAAGAAGACCTTCACACCTGAGGAGGCGGTCCAGAAGATGAGCGCCATGGGTGCCAAGGTTCACAACCTTAAGGGCAGAGGCACATTGGAGACAGGTGGCTACGCCGACATAGTGTTGATTGACATGCCTAACCTCAAAGTGACGGCCAACGAGATAGAGCCACGGAAACACCCCGAGGGGATAAAATATGTTTTCGTCAACGGTGAACCAGTTGTCCATGATGGTAAGCACACTGGGGCTCGCCCCGGCAGGGTGTTAAGACGGGTCTGAGTTTTTCCACTTTTTTATATTTTTTTAGCCTGTAAATACTGTTTTTACATCGGTTTGGTTTTTCTTATTTAAAAAGAAAATCCTTTTAACTCTTCACCCTGCTTACCTTAAACACCAGCGTAAAAACTAGATGAGGAATCTATATGGAGCGATCAAATACCGTTTTCATTGGGAAAAAACCGGTTCTCAACTATGTTCTCGCATGCATGACTCTGTTCAAGTCAGGCCACGAAGAAGTAATCATCAAGGCCAGGGGCCGCAGCATCAGCAGGGCTGTTGATGTAGTCGAGGTCCTCAAGAACAGGTTCATGCCCAACGCAAAGGTAGCTGACATCAAGATCGGCACCGAGAGCCTTGAGAGCGAGGACAGGGGACCCTCCAACGTAAGCACCATTGACATCACTGTCAAAGCTTAAATAAGACGGTAGAGCATCCTGATTCCTCCGACGCGCCGGAGGACCTATCGACGTGCAGATACAGCTATGTGAGTTCTGTCTAAAGAGCGGGATGCTCTGTAACAAGTGCAAAGCTAAGGTTGAGTCCGGAGAAGTCAGCGATCAATACATCGAGGTAGCCAAACTGCTGCTGGGTATGGAGAATCAGTACCAGTTCCTACAAAAGGTGAGACTGGACAACGTATTGGAGGCTGGAGGCTTCCTCGTCCTCGTAGTGGGGAAGGGAGACTCAGCGAAGATAAACTCCGACCCCAAGCTCACACGCGACCTCGGGGACCAGTTCAACAAACGAGTACTGGTGATCGAGAGCGGAGTGAAAGACAGACAGTTCCTAGAGGACCTGTTCGCCAGTCAACACATTGTTACTATAAACATCATTTGGTTGCCAGACGGAAGCACAGAAACCAGAGTAGTATTACAGGGACGCGGAACAAGGCGTCTCAGTAAAAAGCGTCTACAGGCACTCGTCAATGTCGCGAAGACCGTCCGAAACATGGATCTCCGCGTAGAGTACGCCTACTGACCGCCAATCTTTTTATACCCTTTTCCTGTTCAAGTGGTTAGCCAGTTAATGGTGTCAAGGAATGTTTGACAAACGAGTATACATTAAGGAAGCAGAGGAGCACCTTGGCGAGACCATATCCCTAGCAGGGTGGGTTAGCAGGACAAGGGACCTCAAGAAGATAAGATTCATCGTTCTCAGGGACCGGACAGGCGAGATACAGGTAGTTGTCAAACCCGACTCCAAGGAATTGTTTGAACTGCCCTTGGGCCGAGAGGATGTAATCGCTGTCACGGGTAAGGCTGTGAGAAGTAATGTTGCTAACGCTGGGTTGGAGTTTGTCCCGGATAATATTGATGTGGTTAATAAGAGCGAGCAGCCCCTCCCAGTGGATATACTGGAGAATAAGAAGAGCGACCTTGACACAAGGCTGAATTACAGGTTCTTGGATTTCCGTAGCCCCACGAGCAACGCCATATTCACCATCCAGAACACTTTGGTGACTGCCTTCAGGGGATACCTCAGCGGACACGGTTACATGGAGTTCCAGCCCCCATGCATCATAGGCAGCGCCTCCGAGGGTGGAGCAGACCTATTCGCTATCCCATACTTCGACAAGATGGCGTTCCTGGCTCAGAGCCCCCAGCTCTACAAGCAGATGTGTGCCATCAGCTTCGAGAAGGTATTCACCATCACACCCATCTGGAGAGCCGAGAAGTTCAACACTCCCACCCACCTGAACGAGGTACGTCAGATGGATATCGAGCAGGCGTTCAGCGACGACGAGACAGTGATGGGCGTCTTGGAGACCGTTCTAGCCCACATGCTAACCGAGGCGAAGGAGAAGACAGCCGAGCAACTTGAGCTACTGGGAAGAGAACTCACTGTACCCAAGCTACCCTTGAGAAGGGTGACTTACACAGAGTCTATCGAGATGCTTCAAGGAGCCGGCGAGACCATCCTCTGGGGAGACGACTTCACCAAGACCCAGGAGAAGCTACTCACAGAGCTTGTCGGGGAGGAGGCATTCTTCTTGAAGGACTGGCCAGGCGCCCAGAAGGCTTTCTACGCCATGCCCTACAGCAAGGAGAACGAAGAGGACGCCAAGTACCTGGAGGAGACCTATGGTAACGTGGAGATGGGTGACAAGATCGTCAGAGCCTTCGACTGCTTGTACTCAGGTATCGAGATCAGCAGCGGCACCATGCGTATACACCTACCAGAGCTACTGGCTGAACGCATCAAATACAAGGGATTGAACCCGGATAACTTCGAGTACTACATCGGTGCATTCAGGTATGGTGCGCCACCCCACGCAGGGTGGAGCATAGGCATGGAGCGAATCACCATGACCGTCACAGGTCAGGATAATATCCGCGAGTGCTGCATGTTCCCAAGAGACAGAGACAGGCTGGTACCCTAATTGGCAAAAGGCAGTCCTTTCACCTACAAGATGGTCATAGTAATGCGCACTGACCTCAATATGAGCGTCGGAAAGATGATAGCCCAGGCATGTCACGCAGCTGTGAACTGCAGCGAGGAGTGCAAGCGTACCCAGACTAAGCATTGGCGTAGGTGGAGGGACGAGGGAGCCAAGAAGGTAGCGCTTCAGGCGGATAGCTTTGAGGAGCTTGAGGAACTCGCGAAGAAGGCTGAGTCGCTGGATATTACATATGTTTTGATTCAGGATGCTGGATATACTGAGGTGGCTCCCGGTACTACGACTTGTATCGGTATTGGGCCTCATCAGGAGCAGTTCATTGACAAGGTGACCGGCAACCTACCCCTTCTTTGAGCAATTTGATGTTTAATTGGCTGAATCAAAGTACACGTTGATCAGTTTTTCAGACTATTTTTAATCATATTCAATCGATATCCAAACATAGCCATTGTTTTATGATCGTTTTTCGAACTAAAAGAATTTATTTGGTTTGAAAAGCGAATTTATGTAGAGATGATGATAAATACTGGTTTTTACAATATTTTAACATCAAGATTAGGGGAATGATTAATGTCATTACTACAGGATCCTTGGGAACTCGTGGGTTGGAGAAGGCTATCACGGTGCTGTTCATCTGATAGCCGTGGGCGAAACATGTATCAGAC
The DNA here is from genome assembly GCA_964628765.1 of uncultured Candidatus Bathyarchaeia archaeon. GTDB lineage: Archaea > Thermoproteota > Bathyarchaeia > TCS64 > TCS64 > RBG-16-57-9. The sequence continues at coordinate 24,986 of CAZVMT010000010.1, forward strand.
TGCTTTATCCGTCGATCCATCCGGTATGATAGCTTGGAGATGCGACTGCGGGAAAATAACATACGAGAACCCTTAACGCATCCAATATCTTCAAACTTGTATGTATGGTTGAAAACGTTGACTTTGTTTTTCCTTCCTAAATATAATCAGCTTTAAATTTAGTCTACTTAATGTCACTGCGTACCTAAAGTGAACAACATGACCAAGGAAAAAAGTTACGGAGACTCAACAAAGTGCGTTCATGTCGGAACAGACGCGGACCCCACATGGGGCTCTGTGGTTACACCCATCTACCAGACCACGACATACGCCATACCAGATGTACCTGAGCTAATCGCGAGATACAGGCACAAGAAAGGAGGCTACACCTACACGAGCACGGGGAACCCCACCCAACGCGCCGCTGAGCTGAAGATCGCTGCCCTTGAGGGTTCTGGGGACGCGGCGGTTTTCTCTGCAGGCATGGCAGCCATCACGGCTGCCATCAACAGCGTTGTCGAGAACGGTGACGAGGTAATCGCCCAGAATGACCTCTACGGCGAGACATTCAGGTTATTCAAGAC
>CAZVMT010000011.1:0-25336 GCA_964628765.1 uncultured Candidatus Bathyarchaeia archaeon
GGATATAGCCCTCTGGGGGCATGCCCTGTATGCTGTCGTTGTCTGTGAGGCTCAATGGTGTCTTGGCCATGCAGATGGGCATCTTGTCGAATCCCAGTTTCTCTATCTGCCGCAGATTGCTACGTGCATCACTGGACAACTCGATATCCGCTACTTTGTACATCTGGGTCGCTATGGTCCTGATCTTCTCATCAACAGGCATATCTAGGTCGTAGAGGAAGTGGAAGTCACTGGGTTTCTCGGCCTCATCAAGGACCAACTTGGCTAGTTCAGTGCCACCGGGACCGCCCTTGAGCACGGTGTCGGTGAAGGCTGCTGGAATGCCCTCTGCCTTCGCCCAGTCCAACACTACTTTGATCTCTTCATCACTATCGGTGTAGAAGTGATTCATACAGACAACCGGCCTTAGACCAAACTTCCTAACGTTGTCCACCTCGTTAGCGAGGATGGGTAAGCCTTCCTTCACCTTCGCGGGATCAGCGTCCTTGAGGTCCCTGTATTTGACGCCTGCGTGACGTTTCAACGCCTTGATTGTGGCCACAACTACCACAACGCTGGGCTTGAGGCCGCCAGCCCGTGAGGCTATGTCCATGAACTTCTCCATGCCGAGATCAGCGCCGAACCCGGGCTCAACTACCACGTAGTCAGTGAGCTTCAAAGCTGTCTTGATGGCTGCGAGGCTTGGGCACCCGTGGGCGATGTTTGCGAAGGGTCCGCCGTGGATGATTGCTGGGGTGTTCTCTAGTGTCTGGACAAGATTGGGTTTCACTGCTTCCTTCATCAGGATAGCCATGGCGCCGATGCCGCCGATCTCCTTGGCTTTCACTGCCTCGCCTTTGCTGTTGTAGGCTACTGTTATCTCGCCCATACGCTGCTTGCAGTCCATCAGGTCCTTGCTGATAGCGTGAATCGCAGCGATCTCTGAAGCTGTTGTGATCTCGAAACCTGTCTCATAGGCTACGCCGCCGTTCTTGTCACCGAGGCCAGCCACAATGTTTCTGAGGAACCGGCTCTCTATGTCCAGTACTCGTTTCCACATGATGTTCTTGAGGTCGATGTCCAGCTCGTTTCCCCTGAAGATATGATTCTCCATGAGGCTCGTGAGCAGGTCATGGGCACATGTGATGGCGTGCAGGTCCCCTGTGAAGTGGATGTTTATGACCTCCATTGGCAGGACCTGAGCGTAACCACCCCCAGCGGCACCCCCTTTTATGCCGAATACTGGTCCGAGGCTAGGCTGTCTCAACACAACGATGTTCTTTTTACCTAAATGACCCAAGGCTTGAGCAAGACCAACTGACATGGTGGTCTTTCCCTCGCCTGACTTGGTAGGTGTTACAGCTGTAACCACGATTAGTTTACCATCAGGCTTGTCCTGCCTCTGCCGCAGGACTTGTGGCTTGATCTTCGCCTTGTATTTTCCATATAATTCAATATCATCTTCTGTGAGCCCGAGGCTCGCAGCAATCTCAATGATTGGCTTGAGCTTTGCGCTCTGAGCAATCTCAATATCTGGAGGAATTACCATATTGATTCCTACATTAATCGTTGGTTGGGAATTAAAACTTGTTGAAAAAAAGAGGGGTTATATTCCCTCGTGGAGAACCTTGTATTCTTTATCAGGCCCCGGCTTGGTGAGGCTCCACTCATAGCCACGTTGAGTAGTCACATACTCAGGCCAAGGCAGATCTATTGGAGGATAGAAATCCTTTGGCAGCAGCGGTGGAACCCATTTGCTTCCCCCTACGCCTCCGCCAGTTCGTTCCTCAAACTCCTTCTGAGCCTGCGCCAACTCCGTTGGATTGGATAAGATGTCGATGATGGTTGTGCCAAGGGTCCTTGAAGCCGTGATGATGCCCGGGTCTACGCATGCAGAGTACCCGTTCAACGCGAACCTCGCCCACATAGGTAATGGTTGATCTGGGTTGGGGTTTCTCAGCGTTGCATTCGCTGTGTTGAGCCGTGTCGATGGCGCTGTCCACTGGTAGTCAACATAGTCGTCGCTGCCTTGAGTGTTTACCCACTGGGGGAACTGGTACCTGATATCCTTATCAATGTAATCGATGGGGGAAATCTTCTGGCATGCCTCTGTGAATGGGTCCTCCATGGGCTCCAATCCGAGGTTCTCCTGAAGTTTTCGTCCAAACTCCCTTGCCTCATCGCTGAACACCGGAGGACCTACAAGCTCAAGGTTCCTGTAGAGTATCTCTGACAGCTTCTTGTTGCTGAGCCCAACACGGGTTCGCGCGATGATTCGTTTGGTCACCCGTGTTCCTGTTATCTGGGCGACTCCCTTGGCTGTGTTGTCCAGAACATCTGATATCTGTTGCTGCATCTCCAGTATAGGAGCCCTGTGGGCATACTGTATCTGGGCGATTCTAGGAGGTAGGTTATCGCTTGTGGCTTGTCCTCCCACCATTATGTACTCGTTGAGGGTCCAGTAAGCCGTGTAGGGCAGCATGGCGTCCTCAACGTACTTGGTGGCGGTATACATCAGGCAGACAGCGTCCAGTGCAGCGGGGATTCTACCACCGGCGTGACCCAGCATCTTGAATGGAATGTTCTTGGGTCTGAACCATTTCTCCGGGTGGACCGCCTCAAAGGTGTACAGGGTGTTCCAGTAGCTGGCTGCGTTGATCTCGTACCTGACAGTGTTGTACCCAGCTGGGTGGTAGGGCAGGGATGCGTTGAAGTCATCAAAGTAGCCTTTCGCAGCGTGCACAGGCTTCGATCCACAAACCTTCTCGGCTGGTTCACCGAAGAACTTCAGTGTACCCTTCAAGCCATGCTTTTTCATTGCGTGTTTCGCAGCGAGGAAACCAAACAACGCACCTGTTCCTAATCCGCTGTGGGGATCTGTGTGACCAGCAGCGTAGGGGTGCAGTTTATCGTCTCTAGGCTTCTTGTAGGGTACATTTGCCTGACTGGTGCCAGGCACCGCGTCATATTCAGCGAATCCACCGATAACTGGCTTGCCTGAACCCCAGACAGCGCAGAAAGCTGTGGGCATCTCTCCGCTTCCCTCCTCCACAGTCCAGCCATCCTCTCTGAGGAGCTTCACGTATGCAGCGGCTGACTTGTATTCTCTGAACGCGGGTTCGGCGTATTTCCATATCTCCATGTGGAAACGTGACAGCCACTCCCTGTTCTCAGTGAGATAGTCTAAGACCGTCTGTTTTTCCTTTTGAATCTTACTCAAAAATGATCACCAATATCATATGCCACTATGGTATATACATCATTTACCAAACCAGTACCGAAAACTTATCTCCTCATAGATGCTGATAATCACCGTTGGTGAAAGAATTGGTAACAGTTACTTTCGTAAAGATAGGTTTCATAGGTACAACCATAATCATCGAGGCACTCCTCGATGAGCGAAGCGCAAGAACAGACCTCAAGATGAGAGTCGTCTCATGCGGAGTCAGCATGGACGAATCCGACGCAGAGGAAGTCAGCAAGATAGCCGCAGGCATAGAGTCAGACCTCTACGTGGTCATCTCGCCCAACGCAGCGCTACCAGGTCCCAAGAAAGCCAGAGAGGTATTGAAGGAAACGGGTAAGCCCATCATCGCCATCAGCGATGAGCCCAGCAGGAAAGCCATGAAGAGCCTACCGGAGGAAGGAATAGGCTACATCGTGGTCTATGGGGACCCCATGATCGGGGCGGTGACATCGTTCCTCGACCCAGTTGAGATGGCGATGTTTAACGGTGAGGTGTTGAGGCTTCTCAGCGTGACAGGGGTCTTCAGGCTAATCCACTCGGAGCTCGACAGGGTGCTGGATGAGATAAAGGCTGGACAGAAGCCTACTCTTCCAGAGATAGTCATCAACAAGATGACGGCACTCCAGTACAGCGACCTCCAGAACCCATACGCCTATGCAAAAGCCATGGCAGCCTTTGAGATGGGAAGGGAAGTTGCGAGTCTAACCACCGAGGGGGTCTTCAAGACAGAGGATAGAACAGAGACCATCCAGAAGGTCGCGGCTGCCCACGAATTGGTGAGACAGGCTGCGAAGCTTGCTGATGAGGCGCGTGAGATAGAGAAATCCAATGACACCGTTGTCCGAGTCACCCACTTCAAGAAAGGGGACAGGAGAAAGAAGATAGAACTCTATGGAAAACACGAGAAATAGGCTATCTGTGCCTTTTTCTTCCCCTTCTCACGTTTACCGCTTGACCATTTTTAAAACACATCATCTCCTCAGAAGTCAATACGGCTTTACCGACAGCGGCGACCAAGCCAGAGGAGTCACGGATAATGACCTCATCATCGGGTCTAATACCGGGTCCAGCCTCTATGACATGCTTGGCAAAGAGGTTCTTACCATCCTCAATAAACTCAAGGACATCATCCAAAACAACAACATAGCCATCGAACCCAGACAGGGTATTCAGCCTCTCGGCTCCAGCGATGGTTATGGTGAACATGGCGTCAGTGGGCCTGTAGTTGGCGAGCATCACGTCATCGAGAAAAATATGTCTTGGGCGATTCGTGTTCCTGCTATACTCGATGCGAGTATCATCAGGGAATAATACCTCACCTGCCCCATACCCGAACTGGAAGTCAGCTATTGACCTGAGTTTCAGGATGTCCTCGTTCATCAGCAAGGCTATGCGTTGATGATTTATAAGACGATACCCCAATGGAGTATGAGGCTTAAACATGCGTTGCGAGGTATGCGGACGAGAAATACATGGACCACCATACTATAGGGTAATCGAGGGCGGCAGACTGACGGTCTGCTCACAGTGCTCCAAGTTCAGCGACCAGGAATGGGACCCAAAGAGACCACAGGCTCGAAGGAGTCCAACACGCAGGAGATCGGCACAACCCCAGCCCAGACGAAGAAGCGATATAGAGACAGCGGAGTCCCTTGAGCTAGTCGATGGATATGGCATGATCATCAAGAAGGCGAGGCAGAAGAAGGGGATGACAGTCGAGGATTTCGCTAAGAAGATTAGCGAGAAGGAGTCTGTTGTCAAGAAACTGGAGAAGGAGAACATGAACCCACCGCTGGATTTGGTGAGAAAGGTGCAGCGTGAACTAGGCATCAGCATCCTTGAGGAAGCTGAGACCAGCAGCGGAACGGTACTGACCAGACCCATGGGGCCGCGGACCCTTGGAGACCTCATAAAGATCAAGGACTCCACCAAGAAAGAGGAATAACCATATCTTCCATCATTCTTTTAACAGGTACCCCGGGAACAGGAAAAACAACGATAGCCGAGATATTATCAGAAAGACTAGAGGCACGTCGCATCGAGTTATCGGTCTACTCCAAGGAACATGGATTCATCTTGGAGGATGACCCAAGGAGAGATACACTGGTCGTGGACATGGATACCCTCAGCCAGGCCATCATGGAGGTTGTGGAGAAATCAAGGGGCACACTGATTCTTGATGGGCATTACAGCCACGAGTTATTGGATACAAACATGGTTAGTCATGTGTTTGTGCTGAGAAAGGCTCCATGGAAGCTCATCGAGATACTGCAGAACCGTCTCTATAGCTATGAGAAGGTCTGGGAAAACCTGGAAGCAGAGATAATGGGAGTCATAATGCAGGAAACCATCGAGCAGTACCCGTTAGAGAAGCTCCACGAGCTCGACACAACAGACGAGGAACCGGAGGAAACCGTGAAAGAGATACTACAGGTGATAAACGGGGAAAAAGCATCGAGCGTTGAACCCATTGACTGGGTCGCGTACCCTGAGACCCTCAGATTACTGGTGAACAGGACATGTACCTTATCATAAACTGCCCCACCTGTGGCAAGATAATAATGGCGAGCACGGCAAACCAGACCAAGACATGCCCCCACTGCGGCTCCAAGATACAGATATACGGGGCAAAGATACTCGCCAAGGCAGAGACAACCCAAGATGCCCTAGAGATAATTCAACACCTAAAACAGAAAGAAAACAATGACCCACACCTTGTAACCTTTAAAAAATTCAAGGCTTAACCCCCAAGAAAGTTTCTGATTTTTATATAGGGATTGCATTGTATGTAGAGCAGAGGAATATATTTGGCGGCCGTAACAGGAAGAAAATTCTTTGAAGAGCTTGGACAGCTTGTCGGAAAACCAGTAATAATCGAGGACGCAGCCGGAAAGACCTATGAGGGAAACCTTCTGGGTTATGACTCCCAGAGCATGAGCGTCGCCATGGGCGAGGTGAAGGGCTCACAGGGTACGCTATACCACAGGCTATTCCTAACGGGAAACACCATCACCAAGATAATGGCCACAGATACACCGTTCAACCTTGACGGACTCAAGGAACGACTTGAGAGAGTCTTCCCCAACATGGTCCAGTACTTCCCCGAGGCAGGGGTAATGGTCGTGATGAACAAGATCAGGGTCAACGAGACAGGTGTAATAGAGGGAACAGGCCCAGCTGCGAGCAGGGTTCAGGACATCTATAATAGGTTCATTCAAGAAACCTCATAACCCTTTTTTCATATATTAAAGAAAATTTCTGAAAAATATAGAAAAAATAGGTTTCTTGGGGTATTTTAAAGGGGAGAAACTATTTTTTCGGGTTTTTATCTACCCAAGACATATAAGTGTTGGTTGGTATATACTAGTTGTAATCCTTCTTACTGGAGTATTTATTAAAAAATGCAGATTGAATATGATTCCGACTGGATGAGCCCAACAGTAGAGCTCATGAAATGCCTAGGAGTAGTTAGTAAGCCGAGTAGAAACGAGGAGATGGGCTCCATTGACTACTTTGTTGAGGAAAATGGCGGGAAGAAACTAATCCGAGCGATGGTTGATGAGAACAATCACTCCGCGCCAGTTTATGTTGATACGATACGGGCTACTATCCAGGAGCTTGAAGAGGAAAAATATGATGAAGCGATCATTCTATCCAAGAGAATAACAAACTCGGCGCATGATATTGTGGCTCAGGTAGATAACCTAAACGTGATAACCCCAGACACCAAGCACAACTTCAGCTTAATAGAAATACTTTCAGCGATACAGAGCAAGACACGAGAACTCTGCAAGATGAAATGCGGAAAAGCCCCAGAGACCAGAGATGACTGTAAGGGCAAGATTGGCAGGACGTACGAGTGCGATCTACGCAGGATAAGCGATGACGCCACATTCCATGCCACCATGAAGTGGAAAACAGTACTGCTTGAGGACTTTAATAATCTATGCGAGATCGAGAAAGAGATGGAAGCCACGCTGGAGGTGAACTAATATACCAACACACGGCTCACTTACGAAAGCGGGTAAGGTCAGGTCACAGACACCAAAGGTGGATCAAACAGTAGATCGTTCAGGTCCAGGACCATTACGGAAAAACAAGAGACTCTACTTAAAACGAATCGTAACCCAGAGCGACAAACGCTACAATAATAGAAGGAGATAGAAACACCAATAATGTCAAAAACCCGAAACGGGCAAAAAACAGCTGAGAACCTGTGCCCTGAGTGTGGCTCAGGCAACCTAGTTATAGATAACAGGGTAGGAGAACGCGTATGCTCACAATGCGGCTATGTTCTCGGTGATGTCTTCATGGATCGAAAACCCGAGTGGAGAGCATTCAATGCACAGGAGACGGCAAACAGAAGCAGGGTTGGACTACCAACATCACTCGCTGTATCAGATAAGGGGCTCCATACAACCATGGGTAACATATACCATGAGACCAAGGGAAAAGTTTCAACTGAGCGAAAATGGGAGCTATTGAGGATATCAAAGTGGCAGAGGCGGGTCTCGGGTAATACAAATGAGAGAAACCTGAGCAAGGCAATGAGTATACTCGCGCGGCTTGTGAGTAACCTCAAGATACAGAGAAATGTACAGGAACAAGCGGCGCTCTTCTACAGAAAAGCGCTCCAAAAAGACCTTGTAAAAGGTAGAAGCATCGAGGCAGTGACTGCAGCGTGCTTATACGCTGCTTGCAGGGTAACAAAGACCCAGCGTTCATTGAGGGAGATTGCCGAATATATCTCGGGGGATAAGATGGAGGTAGCCAGAACCTATCGGCTTATCTACAATGAGTTGGAACTCAGTGTACCGCGACCAAACGCACAGAACAGGATACCAAAGATAGCGTCAAGAGCTAACATTCCCCAGAATATACAGAATAGAGCCGTTGAGCTCCTTAGGACCGCAGAGCGGGAGAGGATCACCGCAGGTAAAGACCCCAATGGGTTGGCGGCTGCCGCCCTTTACATTGCGTGTATTCAGGAGGATCAGAAGTTCACTCAGAAGGATATCGCCTTCGCTGCGGGAGTAACTGAGGTAACGATCCGTAACAGGTATAAGGGTATAATTGATTCGCTGAACATTGTCCTGTGACATTTGCAGAAATATGTTAATTATTTTGTGTAAAAACCTAAGACTTATAACATACAGTTTGCGTTATGCTGGTAATTCGCGGTAATAGTGAAAGGAAATAAAATTAAGAGGTGAAATATACTGAAAGGCGTTATAAAGAAATGGTTATACGACGAAGGATTTGGATTTATTAAAGTCAAGGAAAGCAAGAAAGACGTGTTCTGCCACAGCAGAGATGTACATAATTGCTATGATCTCGACAGAGGAGACGTTGTCGAGTTCGAGATCGCAGAGACCGATAGAGGCCCAAAAGCCGTAAACGTGAAGATAGTCTATAACTAATTCATTTTTTAGACCAAATTATATACTGCATATTGTATTTGATGCCCTATGTCGTTTGAGGTGAGGGATAGAGATCTCCTGGGAAGGATCGGGAGAATCACGGTCAAGGGAAAGACCCTTGAGACACCTGCATTCATGCCGGTGGTCAACCCGCTGATAGAGACCATCTCGCCCAAGAAGCTCCTTGAAGAGTTTGGCTGCGACATAATCATCACAAACAGCTACATCATCAGAAACCACTTCAAAGATGTCCCCAACCTCGATGTCCACAGGCTCCTGGACTATGATGGCGTGGTTATGACTGATAGCGGAGCCTACCAGATACTGGTGTACGGTGAGGTTGAGGTCACCCAGCCCGAGATAATCGAGTGGCAAAAAAAGATTAACAGCGACATCAGCGTCATTCTGGATATCCCAACTGGTTGGGATGTCCCCCGGGAAAAAGTGGAGTACACGGTGGAGGAGACGCTCAGGCGAGCAGAGGCAGCTCTTCCCCTCATCAAAGACTCCCCGAACCTCTGGGTTGGACCCATACAGGGTGGAAAACACTTGGATCTTGTTGCTAAATCAGCGAAGCTGGTTGGTGAGATGCCATTTGATGTTCACGCCTTGGGGAGCCCAACAGAGGTGATGGAGCGATACATGTACCCTGTACTGGTTGATATGGCGATGACCGCCAAGCTAAACGCACCGGTGGAGCGACCGATACACCTCTTCGGAGCAGGACACCCCAACATATTCGCCATGAGCGTAGCCATGGGATACGACCTATTCGACTCAGCGGCATACGCGTTATTCGCCAAAGATGAACGCTACCTAACCAACAGGGGCACATATATCTTCAAAGACCTGCTATACCTGCCATGCAGCTGCCCAGTCTGCAGAAACAGGAGCCCAGAAGACCTTGGAGACCTACCGCAGGAGGAGAGGCAGGCACTGATAGCCGAGCATAATATGCATGTAACCATGGCTGAGATAGAGACTGTGAAGCAGGCGATAGTCGAGGGAAGCCTCTGGGACTTGGTTGAGACCCGTGCGAAGGGGCACGCTGAGATGACCTCAGCCCTCAATACGTTGTCCAAGTATGATAAATATCTGGAGGAGAGCAGCCCAGGGTTCAAGGGAAAAGGGGTGTTCTACTATGATTATCATAGCCTAGCCAAGCCAGAGGTCATCAGATACCAGAGACGATTGATAAACAACTACAGGAAGCCGATGAACAAGGACATCCACCTGCTCTTAACTGCTCCACCGAGAAAACCCTACAGCAGTAACCAGGGTTTCAAGAAGCTCAAGAAACAACTTGACGGATACAATGACCGTGTTCATTACTGCTTCATCGCGGCACCATATGGTGTGATACCCGAGCACCTGGCGGAGACCTATCCGACGAGCCAATACCAGATAGCCGAGCCACTGGACTATGAGACGATCCAGCATACGGTGAATAACATACTTGAGTACCTTGAGAAAAACCCGTTAAAACACACTGTTATCCTCTACAGAGACACCCAGCTTGACAATGAATTAGTAAAGAGGCTTGATGGAAGATACCCTTCCATCCAGATCGAGGAGCTTGGAGAACCCGAGACAGCCGAGAAACTCCTAAACCTGTTAAAAACCATAGAATAATAAATGCACAGGTTTTTGATTACATATAGGTAACATATAAAAAGGGCATTGCATTCTAGTGCCCAGTCCCCCTAGGGGCTTCAGCGAGAGTTGTTCTCCGGGGAAAGGATGGAAAAACCGCCCCAAGCAGGGGCATACATGGTTTTTCGACTAGGTTAAAGAATACAATGGTTAAACTAAGTTTCATGGGCGGCACCCACCAGGTAGGTGGTAACGCTGTCCTAGTCAACAGTAATGAAGGAAATCTACTCCTGGAGTATGGAGTGAAGCCCGGGACCCCGCCAGAGTTCCCCGGTCATGTGAGGGCGAAAGATATTGATGGAATCGTCATTGGACACGCTCATCTGGACCACAGCGGAGCTGTGCCCCTTTTTTATCTGAGTGAGCGAAAACCCTATTTCGCGACACGCACAACAAGCGAACTAGTCAAGATACTCATCAAGGACATGATAAAGCTCAACAGCTACTATCTGCCCTTCGAGTACCTTGAACTGGAAAAGATGCAGCAGCAGAGAAACGATCTAAAGTATGGTCAGAAGGTACAGCTCAAGGACTTCAACTTCCAGTTAATCGACGCCGGACACATACCGGGCAGCGCCATGGTGGATATCGAGGTAAATGGAAAGAAGATCCTATACACGAGTGACTTCAACACCATAAACACGAGGTTATGCAACGGGGCGAAGATACCTCGTAAGAAGTACGACGCTGTCGTAATAGAGTCAACGTATGCGCTGCATGAGCACCCTGATAGAAAAGACCTTGAGAAGGAGTTCGTAAACGATATCAAATCCACCATAAATCAGGGGGGTAAGGTTCTCGTCCCAGCTTTCGCTGTGGGTAGGAGCCATGAGATGCTCAACGTATTATATGCTCACAAGTTTGATGGCTACAAGCTACTTGATGGTATGGCGAGGGCTGTAAACAAGATAATGCTGGACTACCCAGAGTCGGTGAAAACACCCAAGACATATGCAAACGCTGTAAAGGATGTTCACGAGATTAGGGGTTGGAGAGATCGAAGGCAAGCGGTTAGAAAAGCGGATGTCATTGTTGCCCCCAGCGGCATGCTTCAGGGTGGCACAGTCATGTTCTACATGGAGAAGATGGCTCAAAACCCAAAGAACGGCATATTCATCGTGAGCTTCCAGGTCCCAGGCACCAATGGAGCCAGACTCATGGAGACAGGGTTGTTCCCGATAAAAGACAAGGAGACAAAGGTAACAGCCAAGGTCAAGCACTATGACTTCAGCAGCCACAGCGGAAAAACGCCGTTGCAACAGTTCTTAAATGGACTGAAAGGCAAGCCCGATGTCTATGTGATACACGGTGAGGAAGAATCCTGTGATTATCTGGCTGAGTATATCAGGGATGAGCTTGATATGAACGGCGTTGCTCCTAACAAGGAAGAGGAATTCACGGTATAGCATTTTTTATTATCTATTCAATCCCCTCATTCAAGATTTCATTGGTTAAAACGAGTGGGCAACCCGTCAAGGATTACAAGCTCAGAGAATGAAGGGCGATATTCTGGTAATCATATTTAGCTGTATTATTCATTGTATGCCTTGGATTGACCATCAGGATGGTCATGGAGCCTGACCACGTCGAGGTCTAAGCGAAACCATTAAAACCAAGCTTACTTTTGTATGTGGACGCGTGAAAACAATGCCAGTCGAGATAAAGGACAAGGAAAAATTCATAGAACTATCAGAGAACGCCACTGAGTGCAGGGTAAAGAAAAACAAGGATAATACGAAGCTTAAGCTAAGGACGGGGAAATATCTGTATACCATAAAGCTGGATTCAGCTGAGGCTGATGAGGTAGTTGGAAAGCTAGGCTGCCCAACTGTGGATATCTAATCTCTACGTTATTATCAACAAATTATTAAAAAAAGATAGAATTAGTAGATTATTATCTACTTTTTCTCTAAGTAGGCGATGTTATTAACGACTGAGACCTCGACTTTATTTTGTAGGTCTCTTGCATCAATTCTCTTCTTTAATTGTGTTCTGAGGTAGTTGGCGTCTTTCTCCGGTACTTCAACCTTTACTAACTCATGTTCACTTTTCATGAATGAATCGATGATGGGGTCATATTTGCTGCCTTTTCTATACTTTCTTGAAGGCTTTTTTGATACTGGTTTTAAGTCGAATTTTACGTCACTCATATTGTGCGCCTGATATTCTTTTCATCTATTTCATTTATATAAGTTGTTGTTGGAATATTATTTACTAAGATAGTTACTCTCAAGTTGATAGAATAACTCATATAAATAAAAACAACAATCATGTTTACACAAAAATATACAATATAATATGTTGAAAAAAAGAGATCAAAGACAAACTAGTCTAATTAGTTCCTTATAAGCCTCAACACCCAGATCAATTTGCTCCAAGCTAATATACTCATCAGGAGAATGAGCATGATCTATACTCCCCGGACCACAGATCACAGTCGGTATACCGGCTCTAGTATAACTTACAGCCTCAGTATAATACGGTGCACCGACAGGCTCGGTTCCGAGTATCTCAATTAATTTGGTCACAACAGGTGAATCCAATGGCACATTCAACGGAATACTAGCCCTACTGGATAGGATGTCGGCTTTAAAATCGGGATCAGTTTCCGATAGCTTGTTTATGATATCAATCAACCACTGTCTATTTGTCTCAGGGGTTTCATGACCCGGTATGAACCTGAAGTTCAGGGTTAGATGTGCCTGATCCGGGATTATATTGGCCTTGAATCCACCCTTCATCATGGTGCACTCCACCGTTGTAGGGCCCAGCAATGGGTGTTTGTTCTCATTGAGCCGATTCTGGAGCCCCCTGAGCTCGCAGAGGAAGCTGGCTGCCTTCTGTATCGCGTTAATCCCCAGATCAGGTCTGCTGCTATGGGCTGCTCTCCCATGTATCATTATCTCTGCGCCACCTGACCCCTTGTGGACAGGTATTATCTGCATCATACTGGGCTCCCCTATCACGCCGAAAGCAGCTTCCTTGGGGGTCACCAGTCTATCGGAGATCACCCTGTCAACAAACCAGCCACCAGTATCCTCCCCCGCAGTAAAGACGAGGGTCAATTGTTTATTGAAATCCTCATCGATCAACTCCTCAGCAGCACGGATGATACAGGCATCAGGACCCTTCATGTCACAGGCACCCCTGCCATAGAGTTTACCGTCTCGTACCACTGGCTCAAAGGGACCAGATACCTTCCAGAGGTCAAGGTCCCCCGCCAAGACTACGTCGATGTGACCGGATAGAACCAAGCCTGGCTCCTCACCTACACCATATTTGGCTACGATGTTGGCTCGCCCGGGTTCAACTACCTGTAATGTGGTCTTGAATCCGAGGTTATCTAGGTAAGCTTGTATCCACTCTGCGCAGGGTTGTTCCTGTGTTGGGGGGCCGCTGGTGTCGAATTTGATTAACTCCTTGGCTATTTCTACGGCCTTCAATATAACTCAATGAGGAAGTGTATCCACTGTATTTATCGTTTCATAAAGATGATTGGTGCTCCCGCCGGGATTCGAACCCGGGTTCTCCAACTCGAAAGGCTGGAATGCTTGTCCGGACTACACCACAGGAGCACGTACCATCTTTAACCCAAGCTCCTGTTTATAATTGTTTTTCAACTGGGGTAGTTTTTATATTGAGGATGCTAGTTTAAAGGCTGTACGTGGGGCCTGTAGCTCAGTTTGGCCTAGAGCACCTGGCTCATAACCAGGGGGTCATGGGTTCAAATCCCTTCAGGCCCACCAACATCTTAACCGCTTCTCAACCCGAGTATAATTATTATGAGCAAGGCTACACCCCCGAATAATGTGATGAGGCTCAGGGTTTCCTGCGTCACAACACCAGTGGTGCCAAGTATTATTGATAATCCTATGAGTAGCCCCATCCCCAGTATACCGAGGAAGAGTTTCCAGCCCATGCTGTTGACGGATTGATTGATCTCGGCTATCTCGGGCACAGTAACCTCCATTCGTGATTTCCCGCTGCTGATATTTTCGAGGAACCTGCGGACAGCCTTGGGGAATCCGAGCACCTCGCGTGTGAGGGCGTTTCGTGTCTGTTCCAGTGATTCTCGGCTGAAGAAGGTTGATCTCATGAGGTTGCCGATGTATGGCTTTATGCGTTCGAGGAAGTTGAACTCCGGGTCGAGCATGAACCCGATGTCCCCTACCATGGTGATTACCTTGATCATGAGCATCAGGCTCCCAGGCATCCTGATGTGGTAGCGGTAGAGGGTGCTGTTTAACTGGTTCATGGACTCCTCGAAGGAGTAATCCTCTATCGAGTAGTTCTGGGTCTCCTTTAACGCTGCGTACATCTCGTCCTTGAGGCTCTCGATGTCCTCTGAGTCGATCTCGATATCAAGCTCCTCAAAGCCATCGAGCAGGGTGTCAATGTCACCCGTGACCAACCCATATATAACATGAGTATATGCGTATCTCCGTTCTGGTCGTAGAACACCCACGAGCCCAAAGTCAAAGAAGACAAGCCTGCCATCATCGGTTACCCTGAGGTTGCCGGGGTGGGGGTCGCCGTGATAGAAGCCATCCACGAATATCTGCTGGACATACGCCTTGAAGCCGATATCAGCCAACTGCTTCAGATCATGTTTCTCCTTTAGGACATCGATGTTATCGATCCTCGTCCCCTCGATATGCTCCATCACGAGCAGGCGTGGACCAGTGTACTCCCAGTAGACCTTTGGTATCTTCACCTCAGGCATGTCTTTCAGGTTGTTTGCGATGATCTCAGCGTTCTTCCCATCGCGTACAAAGTCAAGCTCCTTCCTCATCTGCTGGCTGAACTCCTCGATAACCCCCACAGGGTTATAGGGGCGTAGATAGGGCAGGTGATCCTCGGCTCTCTCAGCTAGATTTGCGAGGATGGTGAGGTCTACCTCGATGAGCTCCCTGATGTCAGGGCGCTGAACCTTGAAAACAACATCTGATCCATCGGTCAATGTAGCCCTGTGCACCTGGCTCAGGCTCGCGGCTGCGAAGGGCTCAGGGTCAACGAATATGCAGAACTCCCCCACCTCGCCACAGGTCTCCTCGATAACTGCCTTCACCTTCTCATACTCAACGGGCTTGACATCATCAGTCAAGAAAAGTAGCTCCTCGATCAAAGGCACAGGCAACAGGTCTCGTCTGCTACTCAATATCTGACCCAGCTTGATGAAAGTTGGACCCAGCTCATCGATGGCTAATCTGATCCTGCGATACACATCCTGTGTCTCCACCGTTGGGTCCTTGAGGAAATCAGGGCGTTTGTCGTCTGGGTAGAGTTCCTGCAGGAAGATCCCGAAGCCATATTTTGACAAAATGCCAGCGATCTGAGCGTATCGTGCTAAACGATTAACCATACTTCAAGATACTTGGACCATGATTAATAAATGAGTCAATTTCCACAAGACGATACAGATGTAAAACATTGAAACATTTTAGTACTGAAAGAAACATGAATTAGTGGTTAACCTTGGCTAATATCTTGGTCGTTGATGATGAGAACGACATCCTTGAGATGACGAGTATAATGCTCAGCAGTTCCGGTCACGAAGTTATCACAGCATCAGATGGAGAGACAGCGCTGGATATGGTGAAGAACAACGATGTGGACCTAATCATCCTCGACGCTGTCATGCCCGGGATGCATGGATTGGATGTCTGTAGGATACTGAAGAGGAACAACAAGACACGTATGATCCCAATAATCATCTTCAGCGCACTAGGGACAGGAGTCGATATGATGCTGGATGATGGGGACAAGGCTGACGCATATATTAGTAAGCCATTCACTCGCAAGGTATTGCTTGAGAAGGTACATGAACAGTTGATATAACTGGTGAATAATATTCTGTTTCACGGGTTTCTGATAGAAACCTTTTAAATTAGACGACTCGTTACACTCGTAGAATCCAAGGAAACTTGGGCATCACATTCACAAGTGAATATCATGTTAGACGAAGAAAAACCAGATGTCCTCGATGAGGAAGAGGAACAGGAAGAAGAGCCTGAAGAAGAAGTAGAGGCAGAAGAGGTTCCTGAGGAAGAGGAAGCCACAGAGGAGACCCCAGAGGAGCCCGAGGAGGAAGAGGTTCACTACGAGAACGCGGTAAACAAGGGAGACTTCATCAAGGTCGAGATGACTGGAAGCTCAGCGGAGACCGGTGAGATCTTTGAGACCACAAGCGAGGAAGCGGCTCGGGAAGCAGGCATATGGGAAGAAGGTAGGACCTATGGGTCAAGGCTTGTAATCGTTGGTGATGGATTTGTTCTTAGGGGACTCGATGAGCGCCTACCTGGAACACCCTTCGATGAGGAGGTGGAGATTGATATCCCGCCGGAGGAGGCTTTTGGTGAGCGAAACGCAGCTGATGTAACTATGATCCCCTTCAGGGTTCTAAGGAGCAAGGGTGTCAATCCATATGTTGGCGCGGAGCTGGAGATCGATGGTAGGCAGGCTGTCATCAGGAGTATCGGAGCAGGTAGGGTTCAGGTAGACTATAATCACCCGTTGGCGGGTAGGCATATTGTCTACAAGCTCAAGGTGGTTGAGCACATCACTGATGAGAAGGACAAGATCAGGGCCCTGATTGGACGCAGGTTCCTGGGTATAGAGACCAGCGAGTTTGATATCAAGAAGACAAAGAAGAAGCTCAGGATAGGTATCCCAGACCAGATCTTCTTCGGTGAGAACATCCAGATCGCCAAACGAGGCGTAGCGCTGGATCTACTCAAATACTTCGAGGACATCGACGAAATCGAGTACTACGAGTCCATCAAACGATCCTAGTTTTTAGGGGAAATCCCCATGAGAACCGAAGCAGCGGTAATCGGAGCGGGCCCGGCTGGGCTGATGGCTGCTGAGGTTATCTCAAAACATGGTTTTAGTGTAGAGGTTTTCGAGGAGCATGAACGGGTTGGTTACCCTGCTCACTGCGCGGGCATGGTCAGCGTCGAGGGGCTATCGAGGCTGGGCATTGAACCTGAGCCGGAGTTTCTTCAAAACACGATTTACGGGGGCAAGGTATTCTCCGGCGATGGCAGCTGCATAACCATCAGGGATCAGAGACCACGAGCGTATATTATTGATAGAGCTGGGTTCGATAAGTATCTCGCAGGGAAAGCCATTGACAGTGGAGTACAGATCAGCACAGGGAAACGAGTAGAAAAAATTGTACTCCAGCGAGGAAAGGCAAAAGGCTTGGAGTTCGAGGGTTCCATGGTAGGCTCAAGGCTGGTTATTGACGCCGAGGGGGCGGGTGGCAGGCTCTTGGCTAGATCTGGGATAGAGACCGGTCAGGAGGGTGTCATCAACGGGTTTAACGTGGAGCTGGATGCTAATGGCGTCGAGAGGGATATGGTTGAGGTGTGGTTTAATCAAGTGGTCTCCAAGGATTTCTTTACCTGGGTGATCCCTATCGGTGAGGACAGGGTGAGATGCGGGCTGGGTACATCCAGGCACGATGGCATCGAGGCATTAAGGGGCTTCATAAAGAGACGCTTCAATAAAGAAGCTCCTGCTACCATAAACGCTGGGCAGATATGTATAGGAGGACCTGTGAGGAAGACTGCTTATCCTTCACTAGTCTTGGTGGGTGATGTCGCTGGGCAGGTGAAGCCCACAACTGGGGGAGGCGTCGTGTTGGGTGGTCTCTGCGCTAGGATCGCCGGGGAATTGGCTGTCAAGTCACTTGCTGATGAGCGTGTCTCATTGGGTGATTATGAGCGTCTGTGGAGAAGCAAGTATGGCTCGGAGCTGAGGACCATGCTCTACCTCCGCAGGCTATTCAATGGCTTCAGCGATGATCAATTGAACAGAATATTCCAAGTGTTCATAGAGGAGGGGCTAGAGAAAAAATTCACAGACATGGTCAGTGAAGGCGATATGGATATGCAGGAAAGCATCATCAAACGCGCTGTAACTGACCCTGTGATACTGGGAGCCATGGCTCGATCCATTGGAAGGATCGCTGTGTCAGAGCTTTTCTCTGTTTTCGGTTTCTAGTTGCTTCACTGATGAAGCCTTTATCTGGGTTTAGCCCATGATGTGATTTGATGAGTTCCCGGTTTCCCCGCGTCGTTGAGTCCTATAAGGGGATTGATATCTGGTATGATCCGGTGAAGGGCAAGTATTATGCTAGCCACTGTGAGCACACCAAGCGAGACGCATCGATAAAAGTTGTGAAGAAGTGGATAGAGGAGTACAAGCGTTAGGCTTGTCCGATTCTGAGTCCCAGTTCGTATGCTTCTTCTAGTTTCTCAGGTAGCTCCTCTATGGGTATGTCTCTCCTTGTCTCTGGGTCATATGTGCAGCAGTCCAGTATATGCAGGTCTATCTTGAAGTGGGGTGCTATTCGCTCAAACATCCCTGCAGCAGATTGGAAATGGTGGCGGTAAGTCAACAAGACAGCGAATGTCTTCTCATCGAATCCGCTCCAAGCCAGTGCCTCCATCCTGTCCTGTACAGTTTTGAGTTGAGCTGTTAGGTAGCCCCAGTACATGGGGGACGCCCAGACTATGAGGTCGGATTCCTTGTATGATTTGTATATGGGCTGCATGTCATCATCTATCTTGCAGTCGTGTGGGGGCTTGGCGCAGCTCAGGCAGCCTTGACAGGGGGAGATGGATAGATCGTTTATGTAGTAGTGCTCGACGGTGTGGTCTCCTGACTTGTTGAGTCCCTTGAGGAAGCTATCTGTGAGGGTGTCGCTGTTTTTTTCTCTTCTTGGGCTGCCGTGGAGTACTGTGGCTCTCATGTGGTTTGATGTGGATAAGTGGATTATATCTTCTCTGAATACTCTTTGATGAAGCTTAAGTATCAAATATGGAGAAAATAGGTGAGCTACACATGCTCACGTCTTCGAAAAAGCAACCCCAAAGCAACCAATGAGCCAACCAAGACACTCATCACCGGGAAACCGGGTATCCCGCCTCCACCTGTCTTCACCTTGACCTCGAAGCTCTGCGCTGCACCCTCGGAAAAGGTCCAGCCCTGCTGGGTCTCGAATATAATGTCTGCCCCAAGAGTATATTCTCCCTCTGTATCCGGCGCGGTGAGCTCAAACCAGTAGATTCCCTTCTGGTCTCCCTCGGCTTGGTCCTCTACATCGATCAATGCTTCACCGGTATCTGGGTCTGTTACCGCGACGGAGAATCTCGTCAGGGTTGGGAAGCTCATCTCGATGTGTACCGTCACGTTGAACTGCTCGCTGGGAGCCACTGTATCGGGTGCCTCTACGTCTGTGATCCATGCAGAGTATTCGCCGCTGCCCGTGGACCCAACCTGTATGTAGATATAATGCTCCTCGAATCCAGTGGATGACTGCTGCCAGCCCTCATCATCATAGAAGACGTTCACGATATACTCGTAGACACCATTAGTTGAGGGCGCAGTGAATGAGAGGGTTACGTTGTCTACCCCAGCGTTCGCCACGGTGTAGATGTCCTCAGCTATATATGCCTCAGCCATGACATCATAAACCCCAGGGCTGATGCCTGTCTCTGATGGGAAATCCCAGGCAAGCTCCACGGTAACAGTTACATTCTGATCGGGATCATATTGGGCTCGGTCGGTCCAGATGCCGTAGATTCCCACCTCTTTTGTCTGAGCATACGCTGGATTGGTGAAGATGACAGAGAGCGCCAGTAGTGCTAAGGTTATTTTTGTTTGACGGTGCATACGCGTATGAGTAGTGGTGGAGTATTCAAAGGTTCTTGGTATAGTTCTCCCTCAAAATGAATATCCAGATGTTTTTATTGAGTCCCGCTGTAGAGTAGCTTGTGGTATGGTTTGGAGTTTTATTTCGAGTACTGGGATAACTTGGATCAAAAATACGTTGTATTGACTATCGAGGCAGATTCGAAGTCGGATGCGGTAAAGGAGTTCTACAATCAGCAGCCTCATAAGAAATATCGTCTGCTGGACGACCCTTTCGATGAGTGACGCTGCGAAACTATTATCGAATCCCAGAGTAATATAACCACATGGACGGGATCGATACCGCGGGAATCAAGATTATCCCCATCTCTGAGGAGCATATCGAGAGTTTTCACAGCTGCCTCGACTCGGTGGCTCGCGAGAGAAAATATCTTGGAGGTGTATATGCGTTTCCCATGGAATCTACTAGAGAGTTTGTGCGAAATAACATCAAGAATGGTTACCCCCAATTCGTGGCAGTCATGGGTGATAAGGTAGTTGGCTGGTGCGATATCATACCCCAAAAGCAGGAGGGGTTCAAACACAGCGGCACACTGGGGATGGGGGTCCTGCATGGTTACCGTGGGAAACGGATCGGAACCCGGTTGATGCAGGCAACAATGGACGCCGCGAAGGTTTTCGGACTCGAACGCATCGAGTTAGAGGTCTATGCATCCAACACCCGGGCATATAATATGTATGAGAAATGGGGTTTCCAGCTTGAGGGCGTCAAGAAACGGGCTCGAAAGCTTGACGGGGAGTATGATGACATCATCGTGATGGCGTTGTTTCTCGATCAATAAGTGAATTAACTTAACTATATACTTAATCGATGATTTTATCTGTGTTTCACATAAATCAATGGTGGATTGCTATGTTTGAGTTTTTAAATTTTAAAGATATAGAATGGGAGGACACACCAAGAGGTTACTACCTCACAGACGTAAAACAAAAGGTATTGTGGGAAGACCAAAAAACAGGGGCAACACTAGCCCTAGTCAAGTTCCCTAAAGGAGTCGCAGATAAGATACATTCTCACCCAGAGGCCAAACAGATCACCATTGGGTTAAGCGGTGAGTTGAAAATGTCCTCCGAAGCTGAACCTATGAAAATAGAACCAACTATGGTCGTAACCGCACAGAAAGGCGGTAAGCATGGCGCCACCGATTTTACAAAGGAAAGCATCGTACTATTCTTCTGGGATGGATCTCCAAAACCCTTGGTACATGAATAATCGATGATT
This sequence comes from uncultured Candidatus Bathyarchaeia archaeon, assembly GCA_964628765.1. Taxonomy (GTDB): domain Archaea; phylum Thermoproteota; class Bathyarchaeia; order TCS64; family TCS64; genus RBG-16-57-9. The sequence goes on from CAZVMT010000011.1 coordinate 21,242, forward strand.
TTATCCTCACTTCACCTTGAGTCCAGCGTTAGAAAAGCCGCTAACAGGGGGGAGGGGGGTAGCACAACAAAACCCATAACAAGCTCCCCAACAAGAAACCAACCCCAAAAACACCTCTTCCCGATCCTGATCCACACAAAAACCGTAGGGTAACGAGCAAACCTATACCAAAAACGCATCAGTAAACCAAAAAAATGCACCGAACCTCCAACAGCCGACCCCAAAACACATGATGCTGTGAGGATTCAAACCCAACTCAAATTCCCCGCAGTCAATGTTTAAATAATACTGGCGTGGGATAGTTGGTGATTTAGAAAATGGCGACATGTATCTCATGTGGAAGAAAAGTCACCCCAGAGGAGAAAGCAGTAAAATTCCTCTGCCCAAGCTGCGGCGCGGTAACCCTCTGGAGATGCGAGAAATGCAGGCTATTCGGCAGACACTACAAGTGCCCAGCCTGCGGACACACAGGACCATAATTCTACCCAACGCATATCAGTGAATCACAGTTTTGTGGTTTCTACAACCCATTAGTAAATTTTCGCCATGGCTCTCATTGGTTTTTATTGCACAGTTCTTGGTATCTATTATGAACAAGACTCTCTACCTGGGGTTATCCATCATCGGTTTAATTCTCCCCTACAGCCAGTTTCTGCCTTTTCTACTGAAAAATGGCGTGGACGTATCGTTGATAATCCACGAGATCACAGCGTATCGCCTCAGCGCATTCGCGTGGCTAGACGTAGTAGTGACAGCGATCACTGTAATCACTGTGATAGTACAGGAAAAAGACAGGTTAAACCAGTGGTGGCTCCCAGTAGCAGCGACCCTTCTAGTAGGTCCAAGCTGTGGATTACCCCTCTACCTGTACATGCATGAATAGAGATTAAAACTAGGATAGGATATACTTCAATAGTAGCCACCCATTCTTTTCCCCCATGAAGGCAGAGGAGATCACATGGCGATACATCGTCAGCTACCTCGCCGCGCTACTCTTCTTCTATGAACTCTTCATGATCATACCCAGCACATGGATAGAGCTATTGACGGCTCAACTGAGCTCAGGGGCACTCAACACGCTGGGTTTGAACTCCGAGTATGGCGTCAACAACGTCTGGGTCTGGCTAACCCTAACAGGAGGCGCAAGAGATGTACGGGTCTATATCATCAGGGAGTGCACCGCGTTTCATGTCTGGGGAATACTCCTCGGGTTGATACTTCCCATTCAGGGACCAGATTGGGGCAGAAAACTCAAAGCTGTGGCTTTTGGTGGGGTCTTGGTGTTCGTGATGAATATCACCCGTATCATGGTTACTGTCTATCTCACTGGTTATGATGTGCCGCCTTTCAGCTGGTTCTTCACCAACCCCACCGTGGAGACATATCACTATCCCATCAGTTTCGCGTATGGAGTCATCGGGATCGCCATCGTGATCTCCTTGATTAACGCGTACATCATGCCCGAGCTGGGTGATTTCCTCGTCGAGCTCCCAGGTGCTGTGGTTGTTAATGTTCGCAGGGTATTGAACCGAGAAGACGCTTAGCTTCTAGGAGAGATAGCGGGATAATTCGAGCACATTTTCTACTGTATCCATTTGATTAACCAACTCGATTATCTTCTCAACCTTCTCCATGGGCAGCGTCATTGAGGCGAAAACATTGAACTTTTCCTTGATAAAGCTGTGAGGTATGGGCGGCTTGTCCTCCTCAAACATGTTATAGTGTTCACCGTTCTTTGTTATGATCTCCAACCTCGTACCGATCTTGGTCGGGAAAACCGCGTCGATCTCCTCATCAGTATAAACCTCAGCTCTCTTACCCAGCTCAACCACCCGGGGATCAGAGTAACAATCAAAGAACTCCCGCATGAATACCTGTCCCTCGACCAGTGCGATAGCCACAGCGACAGCTGGGTGGTTCTGTGCATGTAAAGGGGTCTCGGCTACCTTGAGCTGGTTCTCAGCGGTAATATGGTTTAATCCGATCCTTATTTTCTCGATATCCTCATTCGTGAAGCCGTGTTTTTCCTTGAGATCCAGAGCCATTCTGATGGGTGGGCAGAGCTCGTGGCAGCACGCATATGGCTTGAATTTACACTTCAGTATCTTGTAGTTGGTGCCAAGTCCCTCTGTGAGTCTATCAAGGTGATAACTATCTGCGTGGGTCGCAAGCAACCCATACTTACCCTCAAAAACCGTGGAAGGACCAGTATAACCCTCCTTAGCGAGTAACGCAGCTAAAACACCGTTCATAGCAGCTTTCCCGGCGTGCAAACGCTTACTCATATCCCCAGCTGACAGCCACTCATCTAATCCCGCTGCCTGAATACCAGCCAATCCAAAAGCGTTCACCAACTCCTCTTCAGACAAGCCCAATATCTTTCCAGCCGCAGCTACCGCGCTGATTGTACCAACTACTCCTGTCGCATGGAATCCACGATCCCTGAGCCCGGGATAAACTGCGCTATCGACCCTGCAGCCGACCTCATACCCCGCCACGATACCTGTGATAAGCTCCCTACCGGTGACATGTTTGGCTTCTGCGGCTGCTAGCGCTGCTGGTATTATGCAAGCTCCTGGATGTGCCCAGCTTGGGCGAGCCCCAGAGTCATCCGCGTCGATACCATGGGCCATGGTTCCGTTTGCTAGTGCAGCCAATATCATGGGGTACTTGTTTTCCTCTCCTAGTACCGTGGATTCCGGTGTCCCCTTCATATGTTTGACTAATTGGATGACCATCTGGCTCCAAGGCATCTCATAGGCCCCGAGGATGTTCCCGAGGGAGTCGAGGAGGTGCATCTTGGCTTTCTCGGTGACGGCTTCGTCGAGGTCAGCATACTGTAGTTCTTTGATGTATTTGGCGTAGACTCGTGAGTACTCCATGGAGGTTACCATGTTGTGACAAGGGATGGTTTTGGTAATATATCTTTATTCGAAAGGGTTAGAGGTGGGATAGGGCGGTCTCAAAGTCAGCTTTGAGGTCTTCTATGTCCTCGATGCCTATTGATGCCCTTACTAGGTTCTCTGTTATGCCCATCGCTAGCTGCTGCTCCTTGGATAATCCACCATGCGTAGAGATACAGGGTATGGTTGCGATGGTGTCAACTCCTCCCAACGAGGTAGCGAGCTTCACCAACTCAAGGCTGTCAAACATCTTGGTTATGGCATCCAATCCACCCTTCACCTCAAAGGCGATCATACTACCATAGCCACGCATCTGTTTTCTGGCGATATCATGCTGGGGGTGGCTCGGTAAACCAGGATAGTAGACGTTCTCAATCTTGTGGTTGTCCTCAAGCATCTTGGCTAGCTCCATGGCGTTGCTGTTCATGCGCTCGACCCGGAGAGACATGGTCTGCATCCCAGTAATCAAGAGGAACGCCCCGAAGGGGTCCAGTGTCTGACCGTAATCGCCTCTCATGCTCTTGATCTTCCGTATATTCTCCTGTGTGCTGGAGGCTGCTCCACAGACGACGTGATGGTGCCCCGAGAGCGACTTTGTGGCGCTCTCAACCACTATATCTACTCCGAGCCCAAGCGCCCGTTGGTTCAATGGAGAGGCAAAAGTGTTATCGAGTATAGTGGTTACCCCATGTTCCTTTGCGATCCTTGTAGCCTTCTCTATATCCACCAGCTTGAGCAATGGGTTTGTAGGTGTCTCAAGATAGAGCAGACTGGTCTTGTCTGTGATCATGTCCTCTATCTCTTCCACCCTCGATGCGTCAAAGAAGTGACTAGTTATCCCCCTCTTCTCGGGCATGGTCTTGAATAACCTGAAGGTCTCGCCGTAGAGGTCATTCTGGGCGATAACCTCGTCACCGTTCTCAACAACGCTGTTGATGGCTGCAGTGATTGCCGCCATTCCTGCTGAGAAGACTGCGGCGTCCTCGCTGCCTTCAAGGTCTGCGATCTTGATTTCTGCTGCTCTTTGGGTTGGGTTCCCCGTGCTAGTGTAGGTGTAGCCTGTTTTTTTGTGACCGTATAATGCGATCAGGGCTTCTACGTTTGGGATTGAGTAGATTGTGGTCTGATAGATGGGTGTCACTACGCTCCCATAGTTGGGATCTGCGCCGGTTCCCACGTGTACACATCTTGT
>CAZVMT010000012.1:0-22045 GCA_964628765.1 uncultured Candidatus Bathyarchaeia archaeon
CACTCGATTCGTTTTTATTAAATAACAAGTTAGTCCTTATTTGGATAATTATTGGTGAAAAACGAATCCTAGACACTTCTCTATATAGAAAAAGGACAGACTCGATGAAATTTTCTTACTTATTTTCTAATGACGGAGAAAATATTTGTAAACAGTATAAGCAGATTAAAATAAATCTAGAATGATGGCAAGGAAAATCACAGCAGAACTTCAATTAGTTTTTATAAAATGTATAGATACATTCTGAAAAAATGATGAATGACTTCAACAAGTTTCCAGACTATTATTCTTTTTATATTGATCTGAATATTATAATATTCCATTCAAACTCTCAAACGGATCTATAAAGAACCTATGAATAACCTCACTCTTGTGCAGAAGGGGGGGAGGGGGCTCCAATCAAACACCATTTACCACCTATTTCAACGAAAGCACCCTCAAAACCGCCCAGATCGATATCTGATCTATGCAAAATCGTACACAATCGCCGGGCAATTATAACCAAATAACACCAATTCACACCACGTAATACCAGAAAAAAAAGCCTGGAATTACCACCAACGGACCCCAAAGAAGAATGGTAGCGGGGGGTAGATTTGAACTACCGACCTTGGGGTTATGAGCCCCACGGGCTAACCTGACTGCCCTACCCCGCTAACCTCAACCAATATCAAACCCTACTCTTATAAACCTTCCACCAACACAAAAAACAATGAAACCCACTATAAACCCAACGAGACTACTCAAAACCATCAACCAACTAGCCCAAATAGGCAAAACCAACAACGGAATAACCCGACTAACCCTCACAGACACCGACAAACAAGCACGAGACCAACTCATAAAATGGCTAGAAGAAGCATCACTCGACATCAAAATCGACAACATAGGCAACATTTTCGGCACAAGAAAAGGAACCACAGACGCACCACCCATAGTCCTCGGCAGCCACATCGACACAGTAAAAAACGCAGGCAAATACGACGGAGCACTAGGAGTACTAGCAGCCCTAGAAACCATCAACACCCTAAACAACAAAGGCATAGAAACCGAGACCCCAGTAACACTCGCAGCCTTCACCAACGAAGAAGGCGCAAGATACCAACCCGACATGATGGGAAGCATGGTCCACACAGGAGCACTACCAATAGAACAAGCCTGGAACGCCAAAGACGACACAGGAACCACAGTAAAAGAAGAACTCCAACGCATCGGCTACCTAGGCAAAGACACCATAAAACCCGGCAAATACATAGAACTCCACGTCGAACAAGGACCCATCCTAGACACAGAGAAACTCCAAATAGGCATAGTAGAAGGCATACAAGGAATGGCATGGTGGGACGCCACATACACCGGACAAGCCAACCACGCAGGAACCACACCACTAACCCACCGCAAAGACACCCTACTCGCAGCAGCAGAAACCTGCATCAAACTCAGAAAAACAGCCACAAACATCAAGGGCTCAGTAGCCACCATGGGAAGACTCCACAACCAACCCGACATAAGAAACGTCATCCCCGGCCACACATTCTTCACAGTAGACTACCGCCAATACGATCCACTGCTATACGAGCAAGGTCAACAAAAAGTCCAGAACCTCATAAAAGAAACCGCACAAAAACACAATCTAGACTATACGTTAACCCAGACAGTAGACGCCAAACCAGTAAGATTCAACACAGAGATGGTAAACCATATAGAAACCAAGACAAAACAACTCAGATACACCTACAGGCGAATCCACAGCGGAGCAGGGCACGACGCCCAATTCCTAACCCACACCTGCCCCACAGCCATGATATTCGTCCCCTCAATAGGAGGCAGAAGCCACTGCCCCCAAGAAAAAACAATGGACCAAGACCTCGTAAACGGCGCAAACCTCCTCTACCACGTCGCCCTAGACCTAGCCACACCCGCCTAGCCTCAATCCAATAACATTATCTTATAATACCCTCATTACACCAACAGAAACCAGATGCCAAAACAATCCATCACCACACAAAGAATACAAAAACTACACCAACTAGCACAAACCACCATCAAAACAGACCCCAACCAGGCACGAAGATACACCACACTACTCAAACGCATCGCCCAACGAACCAGAACAAAACTCCCACCCCACATCAAACACAGCATCTGCAAACAATGCAACACACCACTAATCCCAGGATACAACTCAACAACCCGCATCAATCAACGCCGAGAACCCCACATAACAACAACATGCCACACATGCGGAAATACTACCCGCACCCCCATCAGGAGCAAAACAAAATGATCACACTCATCAGCATAGGCCTCAACAGCCACCAAGACCTAAGCCTCAGAGCAATAGAAACAGCCCAGGAAGCCGACAAACTCTACGCAGAAACATACACCATGAAACTAGACACCACAATAGCTGAACTCGAAGAAACCATCGACCGGCCCATCATCCAGTTGCAGCGAAACGGCCTAGAAGAACAAGCAGACCAACTACTCCAAGAAGCCAAAACACAGCACATCGCCATACTCGTAGGAGGCGACGCGCTAAGCGCCACCACCCACATCAGCCTACTATTAGACGCACATGATGATGGAATCCCGACACAGGTAATCCACGGAAGCAGCATATTCACCGCCATCACAGACACAGGCCTCAGCCTCTACAAATACGGAAAAACCGTAACCATCCCCCTACAGGAAAAAGGACCCGTGGACACCGCGTTACGTACCATCAAGGAAAATCAGGAATACGGCCTCCACACACTACTACTGCTTGACCTCAACATCGCAGAAAACCGATACCTCACCATCCCCCAAGCCATCAAAAGACTCCTAGACACAGGAGAATTCAACCCAGAAACCCTACTAGTAGGAGCCGCCAGATTGGGCAGCAGATTCCAGGAAATCAAAGCAGACACCGCCATAAACCTACAAAAACACGACTTCGGAGAACCCCCCCACACATTGATAGCACCGGGGAAACTACACTTCCTAGAAGAAGAAGCCCTAGAAACCTTAGCTGGGTGCCCAAGAAAAGTAATCCAGAGCCACAACCCAGTAGGCGAGACAGATAGGCTCATCACAAAATACACCCAGGGCTGCAAACGAGTCCTAGAGGAACTCAAGACCAACCACCTCCCAGCCAAAATAACAGAGGAACAAATCAAAGAACTACTCAAACACACAGAAAACTACCTCTACGACGCAGAATACTACAGGATAGACAATAAACCCACGGCCCTCACAGGCGTAGCATACGCAGAGGGAATCCTCGACGCCCTAAAGCTTTTAGGCATAGTGGAGTTCGAGTGGTAGATGACAACCACCGTCCTAGCAGCAGGAGTATTCGACCTACTCCACTACGGCCACATCAGGTACCTAGAAGAAGCAAAGAAAACCGGGGGCCCAGACACACGACTAGTCGTCATCATAGCACGAGACGAGACAGTGCGCCGCCTAAAAGGCTCCGATCCTATTATTCCAGAGGATCAACGGAGGGCAGTCATCGAGGCATTAAAGGTAGTTGATGAGGCTCTACTGGGTTTCGAGGACCTTGACCTTGATAGAGTGCTTCAGCAGATAAAACCCGACATCGTCGTTGTAGGCCATGACCAGGAAGCCATCAAGGCTCAGGTGGAGAAGATCAACAAAGCACGAGAATTAGACATAAAAATAATCCAGATAACCCAATTCGGGGAAGACGATCTCAACAGCAGCAGCAAGATCAAGAGTCGGATCGTCGAAGGGGCAAGAACGAGACCCTAACCTTATCCCCATCAGCCAACTCCAGCCTACGCCGGAGATAATGGGGTGATATAATCTCCATCACACCATAATCATGAATGCTGCGCTCAGCCACTATCAACGCCCCTTCATACTCGTTATTTATGATACATGGAAAACAATGAGCAGCCCCAAAACTGCGTTCACCATCCTTGAAACCCTCGAGCCTGACAAACTCCCCACGCTCAAGACGCCTGCGCTTATCATAATCCTCCTCCCCGATGCGGATATTCAATGTCCCGGGAAAGGGCTCAAACCCAAGCTTCTCGATGATCTGACGATGATACCCCTCCTTGCTAATATAATAGGCACCCTCGAATAAACCGCTCACCACCTCGCCCTCAAACTCGATGGTCTGAGCCTCCTTGCCCTCAAGATGCCACTTGAGCTCCTTGAGCACTATATCCAACTCATCCTGACCCTCGCCTGTGATCCTTATCTTGCTCCCCTCGGTGCTGATGCTCCGTTCCAGCAATCCTTCAGACTCCAATAGCTGGAGGTGCCTACTGGCGCTCTGCTGACTGCCTCCAATCTCCTCGCTTAAATCCGTTGTACTAATCTTGATAGAGGTCTTTGTAGCTCCCAGCTTCATCAAAGTATAGAGGGTGAACCATAGATGTGGCTTTATCCTGACGGTCAACTTGGTCAGACATCTAGCTAAAAACTGGTATATAACATTTTATGAGTAAAGGAGGTTAAATTAACCCTTCGCCACAGCGATGGGCACGCTCATCATAACCTTCTCTGCTAAGCCTACATCGTGGCTTACTTGAGCAACTCTATGGATATCCTTGTAGCTGTCTGGGCTCTCCTCCTCGACAATCCTGCCACTAGCGGCCTTGACCACTATACCTTTTTGTCTGAGATCATTGATGATGCGTCTAGCGTTGAATCTCCTACGGGCACCAGCTCTACTCAGGACCCTACCGGCGCCATGAGCCGTACTCGCGAAGCTCAACTCTTCCCCACGCTCAGTGCCCTTCAATAGATAGCTTGCTGTACCCATGGTTCCAACCAGAAGCACAGGTTGGCCAGTGGTTCGGTAATCCTGTGGTAGGTCTTTCCTTCCTGGTCCAAACGCCCTAGCAGCGCCTTTGCGGTGAACCACAACTTGGGCTCGTTTTCCATCCACTATGTGCTCCTCTTTCTTCGCCGTGTTATGTGTCATACCGTAGACCAAGTCCATGCCCATGTCCTCGGCGCTCCGCTTGAATATATGCTCGAAGGCTATCCTTACCTGATGCATTATTATGTGACGGTTAATGAACGCCCAGTTAATGGCGCAGCTCATGGCCTCATAGTAATCCTGAGCCTCTCTGCTCTTCAAAGGAGCACAGGCTAATTCACGGGCTGGGAGCCTGATATTATACTTGCTTGTGGCTTCCTCCATAACTCTGATGTAATCAGTGGCAACCTGGTGACCGAATCCTCTGCTTCCAGTATGCACCCATACAATAATCTGATCAGGATCAGTTATACCGTACACCTTTGCTGCTTTCTCATCAAAGACTTCAGACACTTTAGATATCTCAAGAAAGTGATTCCCGGCACCCAAGGTGCCAAGCTGGGACGCGCCACGCTTCATAGCCCTGGCGCTAACCTTGTCTGGGTTCGCCTCCTTCATACAGCCCCCCTCCTCGCTGTGGCTGAAGTCCCTGTCCCATCCGTAGCCCTTGTCTACTGCCCACTGGATGCCCTCGGTGATGGCTCTGGCTAGCTCATTTGTGCTGAGTCTCAATTTACTGCCCACACCTACTCCGCATGGGACCAGCTTGAATATCTCATCAATGAGAGCAGATTTTACTAGGTCAACTTCCTTGAAGGTCAGGTCTGTCCTCATCAACCTGACCCCGCAGTTAATATCATAACCCACACCACCCGGCGTGATTATTCCCTCCTCTGCGTCAAAGGCTCCTACACCTCCGATGGGGAACCCATATCCCTGATGCCCATCAGGTAAAGTAATGCTATATTTTAATAACCCTGGGAGCTGGGCGATGTTCACGGCTTGTGTCAGAGTGTCATCCCCCTTCATCGCTGCGAGGAGTTCTTGGTCTGCGTATATCCTCGCCGGTACCCTCATGTATTTGCTATATGCGATGGGTACCTCCCAGATATTATCCGATATCTTATCTAGGGGAAATTGCATTGTTCTCAACTTTCTTTCCCCGTAGTTAAACTAATAAGGGTTTATTGGTCTCTAGACCAATATGGATTGGCGGGTAGTAAAAAGCATCCCCATGCAACAGGTACAGACACGCATAGCTATAATGCAGGAAAAATACGGGAGCCTCAGCCACCTCCACGAGGAATTCACCAAAGGAAGGATGCCACCGGGAACCTTCGATGACTATATCGAGTGGACAAACATGGAGCACGCCCTCAGAGCATACCAGGAAGGAGAAGACTTTGAGTACCTAGCTGAGGAAGAGCTCACCCTCAAAGAAGAAGAATATATTCAATTGACTCCCAGACGCCTAGAACTATTGGATTTCCTAGGAGCAGAACCAGTCTCAAGTATCAATGATCTGGCAGAGAAGCTAGAGCGGAATGTCAAGAATGTCTACAAGGACTTGAAAATACTGGAGGAGCTGGGTTTTGTCTCTTTACGGCGTGAAGGACGCAGTATGATACCGGAGCAGATAGTTTATGAGATAAACATCCTGCTGGGATAAACTATCAAGTGTTATATCTCTTAATCACGGTTATTCACGGGATAGAAATGTCTGAACCTAAGCCTTGTATGTCTGATCTTGCGTTGATAAACGGGAAGATCATCACAGTAGACGAGAATTTTTCAACCGCAGAGGCAGTGGCGGTGAAGAATGGTAAGATTCAGCATGTGGGTACCACAGCGGAAGTACAATCCCTGATCGGTCCAGATACCAAGGTAATTGATCTCAAGGGCAAGACTGTGATGCCTGGGCTCTACGATAGCCATCTTCATGTAACAGGCACAGGCTCTGCGTTGATGATGATAAACTGCAGGACGCCGCCACTGTTTAGCATCGAGGACATGAAGAAAGCTGTTGCGGAGAACGTTAAGGAGGTTAAACCCGGTGAATGGATACTGGGGAGGGGCTGGGACCAAGCGAAGCTAGCTGAGCATAGAAACCCATCTAGGTATGATCTCGATGAGGTCTCCCCAGATAACCCAGTGGTATTGACACGTACATCTGGACACCTTCTTGTAGCCAATAGTATGGCGCTAGAGATAGGAGGCGTATCCAAGGATACTCCTGATCCAGTTGGTGGTAAGATTGTTCGGGATGAGAACGGTGAACCCACTGGGATGCTTGAGGAAGGCCCAGCAATGAATTTGGTTAGACAGCATATTCCCCCTGATGGGATTCCCCAGTTTATGGAGCAGATCAAAACCGCGTATCAGGCATTCAATACGGTTGGCATCACCAGTGTTATTGATGCTGGGACAACCGAAGACCAGATGATCGCCTATCAGAGACTCAGGGAACAGGGCGATGTGACAGTAAGGACAAACTTCATGCTACGAGCCATAGATGGAAACGAACCCATCGAACGCAGTGTTAAACGCGTTGAGCGGTTCCCAATGATAACTGGTTTCGGTGACGAACTCCTCAGGTTCCAAGGGTTAAAGATACTGATCGATGGCGGGATTGGTGGTCGTACTGCTCTTTTGAGGGAGCACTATGAGAGTGATCCCGATGATTACGGCTTGTTGACAGTACCAGTGGAGAACCTGCAGAAGCTGGTGGACGCCGCCAACAAGCGGGGTATGCTCTGCGGTATACACTGTGCAGGTGGGAAAGCCATGGATATCGTGCTGGAAGCCTTCAAGAAGACCAACAAGATCAAACCAATTAAGGGAAGAAGATTCTACCTCATCCACGCCTATCAGCCTAGTGAGGAGAACTTCAAAGACTGCAGAGAACTTGGGATAAATGTTGCCAGCCAACCCAGCTTCCTATACTATCTTGGCGATAGTTACCATGAGAACGTGGGAGATGAAAGGAGCAAGTGGCTCAAACCCCACAGGTCTTGGATCGATGAAGGAATTATGATCGCATTAGGCACAGATAGCCCTGTTACCCCATATCTTCCATTCGTTAGCCTCTGGACCAGCATAGCGCGTCGAACTGAACTCAAGAACACACAGATGGGTACAAAACAGAAGATAACACGAGAGGAAGCCATAAGACTCTACACCAAAGGCGGTGCCTATCTGACATTCGAGGAGGATATCAAGGGAAGTCTTGAACCCGGTATGCTGGCTGACATGATCATCATTGATAGAGACGTACTGACTTGTCCCGAGGATGATATCAAGGATACAAAGGTATTAGCGACTTACCTCGGCGGAGTGCCAGTCTTCGAAGCATAGATATGAATTTGGTGAAATTATTCACCATTTTTCAGCCTATTTTTTGTAGAATTTTGGTTTAGGAGCCCACTTGGGGTAGTCCTTTCCCTCTGTTAATGGTTTGTTCACTGGCCACATCGGCGCGTTGAGGTATGTGTAGCACTCGGTTCTTACCTGTTGTATCATGTTATGAAGTTGTGTTTTGTTCCGGTAATCCCGCTGAGCCTGCACATCTATTGTGGCTCCGATGGTCATCTGTCTTCCCTTTGCTCCCTGAGCTATTATTCTTCCTAGATAGTCTACGATCATACTGTTTCCATACTTGGCTCCGTTGCAGTTTATCCCATAGACCATGTTCTCGATGGACCGCATCTTATTGACCACAGTATACCAGTCGTATGGCTCATAAGCCATATTCTGGGGATAAGGCGGGAAAATTGTAGGCTTAAGGATAACCTCTGCCCCGTTGAACGCCAACTGTCTAGCTACCTCAGGGAAGAACTGGTCATAACACACCATGCAGGCAAGGTTCCCAAGCTCAGTCTCCACGACGGGAAATATAGGGTCATCATAGACATCCAGTAAATCGTGTGGGGAGGTTGATACCTCCAAAGGAATCCACGGATTTACTTTTCTGTACTTGAGGATGACCTTGCCCTTTGGGTTCATGATGAAAGCTGTATTCAGGAAATAATCAGGGTACTTCGGGTCTCGCTCATGGATCGACATAGATACATAGGTCTTGTATTTTCTAGCCATCTCAGCGATCTCATCAGTCTCAGGACCAGGTATCTCAACAGCTGAAGCCACCCTATCCGCTAGAGTCGAGTTCTCAGAGTCAAACTCGTGCCTCAAGACGTTCTCTGGTAAAACCACAAGTTTCACAGGGTCGATTACATCCCATGTCTCGAGTGTCTTGAAGGTTGAGAGGACTTTTTTCAGGTTTGCCTCTTTTCTCTCGTTTACGTCTGGGATTTCCTCGGGGTCGATTCTTCTATATTGGATTATGGCTGCCGTGTATCTATCGATCAATATGTTTCCTCCTTTCGTAAACTATCATTGATGAATGTATCTTGTTTATCAGAGATATTTGAGAACTTTCAAGGCTTTTAAACCAAATGGCATAGATGAAACAAATAAAAAGAAAAATGTCCCAGAATCAAAAGTACGTTATTTACTCATGGTATTCTATCTCGACACCCACCTCGTTTCTCCTCAGAAACCCAGGGACAAAAGGTGGATTATACTGCATCAACACAGGTGTGCCAATTGCAGCTATCTTTTCGTCAGATAGCCACTTTAACAGTTTGTTGGTTTGTTTCTTTACCAAGTCTCTCCAAGCGAATCCTCTAAACCTGATTGTCGCCACATATCTTTCAGGAACCACATTTATCGTTACATGACTGTCAGTGGGTTCAGGAACCGTCTCCAAAGTGTATTCATATGGTACTACGAAGGACATGAAATCAGAGCTGCTTATTACTGGGCTTGTCATGGCGATCTTCTCTAATGTTATCACAGGGGAGGTCATGCTGATCTTCGTCTTCGACTTGTTCGCCCCAGAGATATACCTGAATAATCTATTGAATGAGGAGCCCCCCTGATTCTCAACAGTAGCCAGAATCATCTGATGATATCTGCGTATCTCGAATTCTCCATCTTGGTGGACAACATCGTATTTTGCTGTCTCCACCATTACTTGAGCTTCTCCTTGAACCGTTTCTGGACCTTATCAAGCTTCGGCGCTATCACAAATCTGCTGTAGCCCTGATTCTTGTTTCTATTGTAGTAATCTTTGTGATAGTCTTCTGCCTCGTAGAACTCCTCGAATGGCTCTAGCTGGGTCACTATTGGTAAGTTGAAGATGTTGGTTTTCTTCATCTCTTCGATGAATGCTTCCGCTGTTTTTTTCTGTTCTTGGCTGTGATAGAAGATCACTGACCTGTACTGGGTCCCCACGTCTGCTTCCTGTCTGTTGAGTTGAGTTGGATCATGCATAGTGAAGAATATCTCAAGAATCTCTCGATAGGAGATGATCTCTGGATCAAAGGTCACTTGTATGACTTCTGCGTGCCCAGTTCTCCCAGTGGTGACCATTTGATATGTTGGATCCTCTACATGTCCTCCGGAATAACCGGGAACAACCTCAATTACTCCTTCGATCTCAAGAAACACAGCCTCGGTACACCAGAAGCAGCCACCCCCCAACGTAGCCTTCTCAAAATTAGTCATATGAAACTGAGGGAATCGCAGCGTTTAATGATTACCTAGTAAAAAACAAGAAAAAAGGGTTTTAGAGCCCACACTTCTCCAAAAGGAGCTGCCAACGGAAGTCAACTCCTTCCTGAATAACTGTAAGAAGCTCTTTGTTCTCCTTTGGTCTGAAGAGGTGCCTGAACCTACCCTGAGTCTTCAAGTACTCCTCAACAGGTTTCTTGGAATCTGGACGCCTCGCAATACCCGCACTAGCAGCGCTCAGTTTATAGACAGGTCTCCCATCAACACGCTCAACCTCATAGAGCGGGAATATACATGTCTGAGTCGCAAGCCTAGCGATAGACACTGTGTCTTCTGTCGGATATCTCCATCCTCTAGTGCATGGGATTATGGCGTGGAGGAACTTGGGTCCCTCTGTGTTGAACGCCTTCCTACACTTGTCCAAGACATCCTGTGGATACGCTGGGCTCATCGTAGCTACATATGGGATGTCATGGGCCACCATGATGTCATCGATGGGCTTCTTCCACTCAGTCTTACCTGGGATAACACGCCCTGCTGGGCTCGTAGTTGTGCTTGCTGCCAGTGGGGTTCCTCCACTCCGCTGTATACCCGTGTTCATGTATGCCTCATTGTCCATCAGCACGTATGTGAAGTCGTGTCCACGCTCCAATGCACCCGATAACGCCTGGAAACCAATATCATAGGTACCACCGTCACCACCATAAGCTATCACGTTTAGCTTCTCATACTTGGCTAAAGGTCCTTTTCCGCTTCTTCTCTGGGCTTTCCAAGCCGCTTCGATACCGCTGGCGTTAGCTGCCGCGTTCTCGAAGGCGTTGTGTAGCCATGGTACGTTCCAGCTTGTGAATGGGAAGATGGTTGTAGCTACCTCTAGGCAACCTGTGGCATTCGTCACTATGGTAGGTATGTCTGCTGCAGCTTTCATTATCATCCTACCAACGATGGGATGGGCGCATCCTGCGCAGAGCCTGTGTCCACTCATCAACGTATCTTGGATGTTCGCTGCTTCTTTCAATGTCAATCGTTCAGCCATCCTACTCACCTCTCACTCCAATGTAGCTCATTTGTTTCTCCACCTTTCCAGTCTCCTTGATCTTTAACAGGCTAGAGTATGCCTCCCTAATCATGTCTGGGGAGACATCCCTACCACCTAGACCAACAACATAGTTAGCCATCATGGGCTTTTCCTTGTCGTGATAATAGGCGGTCATTATCTCCTCCATTAGTGGACTCGCTGGTGCACCGAAGCTAATGCATTTTTCAAGTACTCCGAGAACCGGCACTTTTCCCACGGCATTCTTGATTTGTTCCACTGGGAAGGGCCTGAATAGTCGAAGTTTTATCATTCCTGCTTTGACTCCCTCGCTGCGTAGCTCGTCAACGATGTATCTGACGGTTCCAACCATGGAGCCCATCCCGATTAACGCAACCTCTGCGTCATCCATCAAATATGGCTCAACGTGCTCGTATTTTCTACCGCTTAGCTCAGCCCATTCCTCGTCTATCTCTTTGATAGACTCTATAGCATCGTTTAGTGCCTCTACCTGATGCATCTTGTGCTCAAAGTAAAAGTCCTGTAGGTCAAGTGGACCCATGGTTAACGGCATTTCAGGGTTCAACCTTAGTTCCCCCTTGCCCAAATGTCCCTCAACCTCGATGAATGGACGCTCACCGACAAAATCCTTAACCACCTCATCAGGCAGAGTCATAACGTTCTCCATAGTGTGGCTCAATGTAAATCCGTCAAGGCAGACCATTACTGGAAGCTGTATATTGAGATGCTCTGCGATCCTCCATGCCTGAATAGAAGCATCATAGACCTCTTGAGCGTTCTCACAGTAGATCTGTATCCACCCGCTGTCTCTCGCCCCCATCCCGTCGCTGTGGTCGTTGTGTATGTTGATTGGTCCGCTAAGCGCCCTGTTGGCTAAAGCCATAACAATAGGCAATCTGAGACTGGAGGCAATGTATACTATCTCCCACATCAACGCCAAGCCATTGGCGGCTGTCGCTGTGAAGGCTCTCGCTCCCGCAGCTGATGCACCTACACTACAGCTCATGGCGCTGTGCTCAGACTCTACAGGAACAAACTCGGTGTCTACCTCTCCATCGGCAACGTATTCACTGAATCTCTCAACTATGATTGTCTGTGGTGTAATCGGGTAAGCTGCAACAACATCGGGGTTAACCTGCTTGGTGGCGTATGCTACAGCCTCGTCTCCATTAAGTCCCATTAGTTTCTGTTTTGTCATTACTTTCTCACCATCTCGATGCATTTTACTGGGCACTCCTTGGCGCAGATGCCGCAGCCTTTACAATAATCCAGATCAGGCTCAGTATAGCCATCATCTCTCATTTTTATGGCGCCCTCAGGACAGTAGAAGTGGCAGAGAGTACACTTAGTACACTTACTGTGGTCGATCTTGGGTGCATCGACGCCCCAGTCTCCTGTCTTGTAATCCATGCTACTCTTGTAGCTTACTGCGCCTTTGGGGAGTTCCTGCCAAGCCCTCTTACTCATCCTTGTTTAACCTCCTCATACGCTTTCTTCACTAACTCCGCGTTCAATTCACCGATCTTGCCCTCAAACCGTTCCTTAACAACCTGCATAATGCTATCAAGCTTGACCACATCAGTCGCTTTTACAACCGATCCAAGCATGGCGGTGTTTGTGATTGGTCTACCTAGCATGTTAATCGCTAAGGTTGTTGCATCAACGGTCCAAGTCTCTATGTCCTTCAATCCGAGAATCTCAAGAATTTCTTTGGCAGATTTGTCAGTATTTACAATTAACTTGGTCTCCATTGATATGCCTTCAGCGACCGCTGGACCTAGTAACGTCGGGTCCAGAACCACGACCACATCTGGGTCATAAATGCTAGAGTGTAACTGAATCTTGCCCTCACTAATGCGTGTAAACGCAGTTATTGGCGCTCCTGCACGCTCAGGTCCGAAGGCAGGGAAGCTCTGAATATTCTTCTCCTCGTTTAATCCAGCTTGAGCGAGAAGAAGCGAGGCTGTCCAGGCTCCTTGGCCTCCTCGGCCGTGGAACCTTACCTCGTATATCTTGGTGGTCAACCGTTTAAACCTCTCATATCGTAGTCCTGTGCCATATTAAACCTCTACGGTTCATCATTTTCCCAGCTTTTTCCGAATAGCATTCAACTCGTCACGCTTTTTCTTAGCCATTTGCCCAGAAGCCTCAGCGTAGTACTCAAAATCCAAGCCAAGTGCCTCATAGGCAAAATTAATGCCTCTTGATGAAGACACTATCAAGCCCTCCCCCTTACTATTGGTACCATAACGCAGTGCAACCTCCGGATCGCCACCCTGCGCACCGAGACCGGGTGATAATATCAGTGTCTCTTCGCCGATGATCTCTCTTATTTCCTTCAGTTCCTCGCTTGCGGTGCATCCCACCACGTATCCATTGGAGCCATGCTCAAAGGCATCTCTGGCAAGCCTTTTGTAGAATTTTTCTCCATCCATCAACCTGCTCTGATAATCATGAGTGCCTGGATTGCTCATCCTGCATAATGCGAATATCCCTTTCTGCTTAGCCTCACTCCAACGATAGATGGCGTCAACGCCGTTCTCATACCCAGGGAAGGGACTGAATGTAACAGCGTCAAATCCAAGCCTATCAATCCAGTAGAGACCAGCATCGATCGTCGTGCCAATATCACTCAGCTTGATATCAAGCAAAGCCAAGCTATCACCCTCATGAATCGCGTCAGCAATCTCTTTCAATCCCTCATAGCCCAATGCGTAAACTAGGAACTGGGCATTCGGCTTGATCACCGGCGCATAAGGTGTCACAGCTTCAATCACGTTGACACAGAACTCCTTAAGAGCCTCCGCCTCACCCTTTACTTCGATAAAATTCATGGGGATGGTGTTTTTACTCCGCATATCCGCAGTCGCTGGGTCAACTCCAACACATAGAAAACTATCCTTTACCCTGCTGAGCTCAAGATATTTTTCCACGAATCTACGTCCTAACATCTAACTATAACAGAACACGTTATGCCTTTAAATCCCCTATCCATCTAACAAATAGAGGAAACACTATGAGCAACGAACAGGAAACCAAGAAACTACTCAGCTTCAGGGAATCTATGGAAAACCGCATACAGGAACTAGAAACAGAAATAAGCAACCTAAAAACCGCCATAGAAGAACTTGATAAACTCATAGTAAACACTGGATTCCGCACCTTCACATCTGCAGACACATTCACAACACCTGAAATACCAAATATAGAGCCTACCCCAATAGGTGAACCAGAAGAAGACCAAGTCAGTATCACAAGCAAAGACGGCACAGTACTTGGAGTCATGAAAGTTGAAGGACACACGATTCTGTTCACTCCTACAGAGACATTCGATTTCACGCTGGAAATACCTCCATTCCAGAGCTTCCTAGTTGAACGAGTTCTGGAGAACATGAGAAACACCGATCAGGAGAGATCAACTAATGGAGAACTCGACCCTGGGGAAATACTGGAATACGAGGTGCAGGAAAAAGATGGAAAAATAAAGCTGCTAAAAATCCAGAATTATGGTGGGGAAAGACGCCTACGGGAGATAAACAGCAGCCTCAGATGGACCTTTGACAAGATGTATGATAAGATAACCCAAGGCTAACTTTTAATCTAATGAAAACCCGTTTCTATATATGACTGAGGAGTATAAAGAGAACCCATTATGGCTTATACTTCTCGAAACCGCGCAGACTCTGCCAATGTACAAGGCTCATCTCAACTACACAAGAGACACAATCATCCCTGAAAATAAACAAATTACCCCAGAGGAGCTAAGCCAAAGGCTCGACATAACACTGGGAGAAGCCCTAATAATTTTATCTGAAATTAGAAAGACTTAGACCACGTACCTGTAGCCCTCATATCTGCCAGCGGTCTCGCTCTTCTGAACGATCCTCAAGACATCCCCAGGCTTGGCTCCAACTATGATACTGATTGGATCTGTTGCTTTAATCCATGGGAACTGATATGGCTCGGCGTGATACTTCTCCGCGATCTCGTCCCTCTCCTCTTTCTCAAGTATCTCATGAATTGGGACAAGGGCGTGCTCAAAGATATCAAACGTGGGAAGACTCGAAGGAATTAACTCGATACCCATCTCAGGGGCGTTACTGCGTGCACTATAGGTATATTTTCCATCTGCCACAATTATGCCTTCATTGACTTCGCCTTCTTCGATCTTGTCGCGTAGCTCCCTGATGTATGCGATACCGATGGTCTTCAAGTTGAGCAAAATATGCATCAGATACTTCTTTTCACCCTTACTGAGCCTGTAAATTATCTTATCCTCATCCTTCTCAACAGAGTCAACGGAGAGGTTTCGATACTTTATGATTAACGCGGCTCGTTTTTCCTCAAGGGTTTTCGCTTTTTCAAGTGTGGCCATCTATCTCGCCTTTACTCGTTTTACTATTGGCGCTCTTACTTTTCTGAAGATCCTGTAACCACAGTATGGGCACCTGAAGCTAATGTATCGCTGCAGGTCTTTATGGGGTACCCTCCTGGCGCATTTTACGCACTCGTAGACAGGACCCTCTGTATTCATTGATTCAATACCGTCATCGGCGGACATATTAACGACCCTAAGATAACTCTAAACCCTCTCATTTAAAGTTAATATTTTTCCATGGATATTTCGCATTGAAAAACACTATATCTAGTAAAAAGAGGGATCAGAACTCAGGTTTTAGCTGAGCTTTTCACCGATAACCATTCTATCACTCTCAACATCGACAACCTTTGCATTCAACACATCCCCCTCAGTCAAATCAGCCTCATTCAACAACATGACAGGACCATGTCGAAGAGGATAAGCAACCCAGTATCTAGGGTCTTTATCATATCTCTCAGCCACGACGACATCCATACTATGACCCACAAGGTCTTCTTTTCTATTCAGGTTCGCTTTTTGTGCTGCATCGTATATTCGTTTGCTCAATGGGTCTTTCACGGCTGGAGCTCCCGAGGGATATTGACAAAATGTTGACGCTGGAAGGCTCTGGAACCGATACAAGATAACCCTATCCGCTCCAAAACGCATACTCTGGTCAATCATATCCACTGTCTCATTAACGGTCTCGTTATCCTGCCCCGGTAACCCGTGAATGAAATAGACATAAGGCTTCATACCAGCCTCCTTGAGGCGCTTTAGGGCGATTAATGTCTCTGAAGGGGTATCGGGTCTCCCTAATAGTATACTGTGTTTATCTGACCCTGTCTCAAATCCGATGCTTACGGGTGTTCCCTTGAGATATCTGCCTAGGATCTCAGCCGCTCTATCTGTTACAAGCCCTGCTTTTATGTTCTCAATCATTATCGAGGCATATCCACTGGTGACTTGTGGGAGCCCAGTTAAGCCATTGAGCAGTTCTTCTATCGCGTCATAGTTTGGCTCCGGGTTCCTTGGATCTGTTAATGGCTCTGGTGTCACCAATGTCTCCCTTTGATAATCAAGAAAACCAGGGGCACTAAGGACGATCCGATGAACTCCAAGCTCGAATAGCGCTGCTACCTCCTCGATTATATAACTACTTGACCTACTTTTAGGGGGACCATACAAGCTGGGTACACTGCAGTATCCGCACCCAGGTGGGATACCAACTGGGCAATCATATCTCTCAGTTAAACCCGATTCGGTACACTGCCCGCAATAGGTACAATTCTCCCCGATTTCTCCGATTCTAGCCCTGTGAAAATTGCTGCAGCCTCTTACGGCTTCAACGTATACTCTCGCTGATTTATGAAGTCGATAATCTGTTATTGATTGTGTTGAAGGCTGGAATTCCTCAAATATTTGCTTGGACTGTACTGGCCTCAATGGATTAATTTGAACCTGTTTGCCTCTGCGATAACTGATTCCTTTAATGTCTTCTAATTTCTCTGGAGTCTCACCCCTTAGAAGACCCCTGTCGATTATTTCATGGAGTGTATATTCTCCCTCTCCGATAACCGCGATATCCCCACCGGTCCGGGTGAGAACCCTCTCAGGCTCCGATGAAGCAGGGCCGCCGATGATAACCGGTCCATCTATGTTTTTTCTCCACTTTCTAACGATCCTCTGTATCGCCGAGAGATCACTCGTCATACCACTAATTAACAACACATCATAGTCCAGGAATGCACTCGATGTGAGATAGTTCTCAACCTCGATGATGTCCGGCTCTAATCCTTGAGCTTCTAAAACCCCGGCTACTGTACGAGGCCCAGCTCCTATCACATCCAATGTACTGCGTCTTTTTCCCTTACCCGAGGCAAGCGCATCGACGATTAGTGGCTTCACGTTGGCATTGATGGCATTAAATGGGATAAACCTTGGGGGTAATTTCATAAACCATCAATGGGTCTTCAATATATCCATGAACAGTGCTCCGGTAAGCCTAGCAGGTGCGATAGCCCTTAGTTTCGCGACATCCTACCTGCTCATCCCCTACTTCAATCGATACATGCATGCAGCGGGGATCGTAGGCACTGATATTATGAAGCGAGTGAAAAAACCGGTAGCGGATATGGGTGGCCCCGGTGTGGTCTCTGGTTTCATACTTGGGGTTTTCTTCTATATTGGCTTGGAGATCATTATCCTCAAACTCGAGGGGTTAATCGATATTTTGGCTGCTCTTTGCACTGTTCTCATAATTACTCTCATCGGTATTTTTGATACCCTTACCGGGCTCTTCAAACAACGTGAGGGCACCGGCGAGTTTGAGCAATATAAAAAGATTGGAATCCCACGATGGCTTTACTACTTTATACCTGTTCCCGCTGCTGTGCCATTGATGGCTGTTAACTCTGGTGTCAGCAGTATGTCACTTCCCTTCATCGGAAGAGTTGATTTTGGTTTACTGTATCCATTGTTGCTTGTGCCATTGGCGATTCTCTGCTGCAGTAATGCGACTAATTTTCTCGCTGGATTCAACGGGCTGGAAGCTGGGATGGGTTTTGTGCTTCACATGAGTCTCGGAATCTATACACTTAGCCTCGGGTTGTATAATGTCGCGGTGATCGCTTTCTGTTTCGGGTTCGCGTTGCTTGCTTTTCTACGGTATAACTGGTACCCTGCCAAGGTTTTCCCCGGTGACCTGAATTATACTATTGGCGCCGTTTATGCCAGTGTCACTGTTATCGGTAACGTCGAGAAGTTTGCCATATTGTGCTTTATCCCTTACATGATTGAGGCGGTTTTGAAGGCGACTTCTAGGTTTGAAGCGGAAAGCTATGGCGTGTTGATGGAGAATGGCGTCGTCAAGCCGAGGGAGGATAAGGTCAGGGGTTTGACTCATCTTGTGATGCGTCTCGGTGATTTCACTGAGCAGGAGGTCACCATTATCTTGATTGGGTTTGAGCTGTTGGTGTGTTTAGTGAGTTTTCTCGTGGTGGGATACATTTAACTGGGTTTATCGGTGTCTTTAAATTGATGTCTTGAGGGATGAAATAGCATGGTATTTGATGATTTGGATAATAAAGAGCGCATTGTTTTGTTTTCGTCGATATTTCTTTTGTTAGCGATTTTTGGTTACTCGGTTTATTATTACTATAATCCTCCTCTTCGTGTTGTTGAGACCAAGGTCTTTGATGTCTTTCAGGGGGAGGAAAACACGTTGATCTGGACCTATGGGCATGATCGGATTACCCTCAAGGGGATCCATGATATCGAGATCGGTGCGACGTATAGGATTACTTATCGTGGTAGAAGGACGACCTTTACCGATGTCTTGATTAGTATCGAGAAGATTGGCTGATTTGGGTACGTTGAGGCGCATCATTGATAGCCATGTTCATATTGATGGTTTTCCGGATCCAGTGTTGATTCGACGGGAATCTATGGATTCTGGGGTCGATGCTGTTGTATGTGTCGGTGGGGATATCGATTCCAGTAAGAAGGCTCTTGAGGTTGCAGGTCTTTTTCCCGGTTTCTTTTATCCCGCTATCGGAGTTCACCCTGCGAATGTCTTAAAATCAGATCTATCTGAGGCTGAGGCGTTTATTTCTAAGAATCTCGGGGGCTGTGTTGCGCTGGGTGAGGTGGGGCTTGATTATGCTTATGATTTCGCTAGATCCAAGGATGTTAGGGCTCGTATGAGGGAGGTTCTGGAGAGGCTTCTTGAGATAGCTGCTGATGTGGGTGTTCCGGCTTCTGTTCATAGTAGGTCTGCGTATAGGGATGCGTTGGATCTTGTGGTTGATTCTGGTGTCGAGGCTGTTTTTCACTGGTATGATGGGCCTGTTCATACGCTGCATAGGATTCTGGATGCGGGTTTCTATGTTTCCGCTACGCCCTCGGTGGGGTATAGTAAGGGTGCTAGGGCTGTGATGTTGGAGGCGCCGCTTGAGCGGGTTCTGGTGGAGACTGATAGTCCTGTGTTTGTGAGAAGTCTTGGACGTGAGAGTGTTCCCAGTGATGTTGTGGGTGTTGTGGATGCCTTGGCTGAGTTGAAGGGCTTGGATCCTGTTGAGGTTGCGCGGGTTACTACCCGTAACGCTGAAAGCCTGTTCCGTGTTTGATATATTATGTCGCGTAGGAGCAGGGTTGTTTTTAGGCCCTTTAGTTTGTTTTATTTCAGTGTTCTTTTGTTTTTGTTGTTGCTGGTTTTTCCTGTTTTGATGGGGTTTTATGAGAGTATTATGGTGGAGGCTTTGGGGTTGCCTCCTTGGATGTTTGGGGCTGTGTTAGTGTTGAGTTTGTTTGGTAGTAGTGTGAATGTTCCTTTGTTTACTTTGGAGAGTCGTGAGCCTGTGCGGGTTTTTCGTGAAGTTCGTTTTTTTGGTGTTACTTGGCGGTTGCCGGGTGTTGAGATGGGGGTTAGGCGTACTTTTGTGATGTTGAATGTGGGTGGGGGTGTGGTTCCTGTGTTGATCTCGGGTTACTTGTTGTTGGTGGGGATTCCCGGGTGTAGTGGTGACTTGGTTGCGTCGTTTGTTGATGTTTTGGCTGTTTTCTTGGTGGTTACTGTCTCGACTTATCGGGGTAGCAGGTTGATTGAGGGGTTGGGGATTGCGACGCCTATGTTGGGGCCTCCTTTGGCGACTGTTTTGGGTGTGGTGTTTTTGAGTTTGTTCCGGGTTGTGTGGTGTCCTACTCAGGTGGCTTATGTTGGTGGGACGTTGGGTGCGTTGGTGGGGGCTGATTTGTTGAATCTTGGGCGGGTACGTGATCTTGGGGCTCCTGTGGTTAGTATTGGTGGGGCTGGTACTTTTGATGGTATTTTTTTGACTGGGTTGTTTAGCGTTGTTCTTGTGGTGTTGCTTGTTTAGTGGGGGAAGACTCTTAGCGTGTGGGTGGGTATGTGTGTGGTATGAGGGTCTGTTTTACTGTTGTGGGTGATCCTGTTCCTAAGGCTAGGGCTCGTACTGTTCGTAAGGGTGGGCGTACTTGGAGTTTTACGCCTAAGCGGGTGGCTGCTTGGGAGAAGTTGGTGCGTGAGGAAGCCTTGAAGCATTTCGTGGAGCCTTTTAATGGTCCTGTGGCTTTGATTTTGGCGTTTTATATGAATCGTCCCAAGAGTAGGCGTAAGGAGAATTTTGTTGTGACTACGCCGGATTTGGATAATTTGGAGAAGGCGTTTATTGATGGTTTGAATGAGGTGGCTTATCTTGATGATAAGCAGGTTGTGGTGAAGAGCGCTGTGAAGCGGTATGTTGTGGGTGGTGTGCCTAGGGTTGAGGTTACCGTGGTGCCCTTGAGGAATCAGTTGAGTCTCGGTGGCTTTGTTTAGCACTGGGGTCGGCTGGTGGTGGTTCGGTGTGTTTTTTTTTGTTGGGGTTTTTAGGTTTTTTGTGCTGTTGTGTTGGGTGGTTTTGGGTCTATGATCACTGGATGTGTTTGTTATGTGAGACTATGAATAAGTATTTTCTTGGTGATTTGAATAAAAACATGGTAAATAATTATTTTATTGAATATTTATATTATTGAGAAGGTATAAATGTTGACGCTGGTATATACTATGTGAAATGGTTGTTTTCGTTAATATAGAAGAAGCAAAAGAAATGATAATGAAGGAACTGGAGAGTCTAAAAGCGGAAAATAAGAAGCCTAAAATCAAATTTAAGGAAATATATAAGGGTAACACCGAGTGGAGCCAGACTTTCTTCAAAGCGGGTAAGGAGCTTGACTTGATGAATGAGAACATTGATATGTCAATAAAGTCCGGGTTCCATCAAATAGAGCTAACTAACTGATTTATCGCCCACATAAAACATATTTATTGATATGGGTAAGGGCTTTTTACTGAACTTCTATATTTTCTTGTGGAAACCCAATTTTTATTAGGGTCTTGTAAACCACGTCTCTATGATCGCCCATCAAAAGTACCTGTTCATTTTTCGCTGTGCCGCCACATGCGCACTTGTTTTTTAACTTGGTAGCTAAGTTACCTAGGTCCAGGTCTTTGGATTCTATGCCATCTATGACTGTATACTTCTTTCCCCATCTTCGTCTCTCTAATCTAATTTTTACGCGTTGGTCCTCTTTACTGATCTCTTCACAAACACAAAGGTCTCTAGGAAGACCACATACTGGACAAATTTCTGCCATTTTCACTCTAATCCCTACGAATCAGCTTTTCGCTGTCTTCATCTCTGATTAAATAATCTATTGAGTTCATGAACTCTACTCTAGGGGCTATCCACTCTGATTTATATTCAATTTGAAT
>CAZVMT010000012.1:22145-25311 GCA_964628765.1 uncultured Candidatus Bathyarchaeia archaeon
AGTTCATGAACTCTACTCTAGGGGCTATCCACTCTGATTTATATTCAATTTGAATTTTTTTTGATAAATACTCCATTAACTAGAATTACCAATTACGAATAGTGGTTAACTGTTTTATATCTTTTGAAAACATTCATTATTATTAAATAATAATTTTTTTTTCATATCAATTAAAAATAAGAAAAATATGTATGTTTTTATATTTTTATGCAAAAACCGCGCTATTCATAATTTATGTTGAACTTCTATTTCTAGGGTTGCGCGTAACTATAAAAAATACGAGGAGTTTAGTAGACGATTTTTACGTCAACTGCCTGTGGTCCTTTCTGGGAGGACTCGATCTCAAATTCAACATCTTGCCCTTTTTTTAAGTATGATGTGTTTGTTAGACTTGTGTGGTGGACAAATATATCCTCGTCTTTGTCCGCAGTCTCTATGAAGCCAAATCCCCTGAATTCAAGCCATTTCTTTACTTTTCCTTTCATTGTTTCACCTCATCTAATTCTTTAACTCGTCGATGGCTTTCTCCAGTTGCTCCTCTGAACGTTTGACCGCATCTAGCCTCTTTTCAAGATCCATTCGCATTTTCTTCCTTGCTTCTGATGCCTCGTTAAGCTTTTTTTGCCATATTTTCTTTGCTTCCTCTGATGATGACTCTAGTTCCTTTTTTATTTCTGACAAAAGTTCGTTACCTGTTTTTTCAAGTTCATCAAAGTCATTTATCCAGCTAGAGCCTATTTCTTCAAGCTCTTTGAGCTTTTTTTGTACTTCCTCACTGAATTTATTCCATTTATTTTGTAGTTTTTTACTCATTTTAGTTCTCCTTAACTCTTTTCTCGTCTACCTTAAAAGAAAGTTTCAGGTTGACCCTGTACTCACATATATCGTTGTCTTTGACCACAGCGGTTTGATTTATTACGTCAACACCATGCAATCCATTGATTGTTTTACCCGCCTCTCTAACAGCAGTCTTGACTGCATCTTCCCAGCTATTGGGTGAACAGCCAACAAGTTCTATTATCTTAATGGTGGTCATTTTTCTACTTGACTACCAGGACTGGAATATGAGAGTCATCGACGACTCTTTTACTTACGCTACCCAGAATCAACTCGTCTATAAAGCCGTGACCACGACTTCCCATCACTATTAAGTCAAAGCCCTCATTTGCTTCTTTCAGAATACTGCTGGCTGGTGTTCCATCCACAATCTTCTTAGTTACTTTAAACTCTGGATCAAATTTCTCTGCCCTTTTATGAGCTTCGTCCAATATCCTTTTGCTATACTGTCGCTGTTTCATGTAGAACTCATTCATATAGCCTGGATTACCCGCTACGGGCTTTCCATCAACTGGACCTATCCAAGGATATATCGTGTTTTGGTTGACAGTGAATATCTCTATTTCTGCGTCTACCATTTTGTTTAGGTTTAGCGCAAAATCAAGTGCCTCGGAGGATTTCTCTGATCCATCCACTGCAACTAGAATTTTTTCCAGTTTCCTTTGTTTCTTTACTGTTTCTTCATTTTCAGATATGTGTATTTTATTCATCGCTTTGGCGGCTTTTTTACTCTGTTGGTGACTGATATTTACCATTGGAGAGCCTACTACTGGCGTTTTATTATTTCTATTGTTCATATGACGATAAAACTCGCATACATATTTATGTAAACATCACTTATAAACCCTTTATTAAAATTATATAAATATGCAATATTGAGTGAGTGAATTACAAATTCCTTCTTGCATACAAAATAAACTAAGCTCTTGAACCAAGGTATAGGGTTAATCCAATTAGAAGCATGGAGACACCTATGTCTACGAATGCGAGAGCCCAGTCAACGTATTTTGAAAAAGGATAATCAGGGTAAATCAAATTAACGCTATATTCTACAAGGATCTCCGAGTCACCTGAACACTCAAAAATCAGGTTGTATTCACCTATTTTCAAATCCAGTGTTTTATCTACTTTACCTAGCTGACTAAACTCCATATACCTTGGCCCATATGAGTAATCCATGTCGACGTTTGCGTAAAGATCAGTCAAATATACGTTATAGCTAGCTGGGGTTTCCATTTTATTGTTGGTCTTGGAGTCTATCTGGATGTTTATTTCTCCGTTCTGGTGCATTCTAAATGGCTGGATAAATCTATCAGTTAGTGTGAAGGCTTGTTTTTGGAATATTTTGATGGTCTCCAGTTCTTCTTTTTTTGAGTATGCTAGCCCTATAAAGGCTCCTAGGAGCATCAGAAAGCCGATTAGTATGAGGGTGTATGTGTAATAGACAATGGTATCCATGTTTATTATATTGTTTTGACTCTTAATATCACATTGTTTTTTGGGTTTTTGGTTAGATGGATTCAGAAAGGGGTATTTATTTGACGCATTCACATGGCGTGTATTTTTTGGGTTTTGTTTTATAGATTAGTAGTTGAGTGTTGGTTTTTGCTTCTTCTTGGAGTTTTGTGCAATCTCTTTTTTCGTGATATATTTTGCTGTTTACGTAACGATAGTATTCATTTGACATATTATATTATAATCTTCAATTGATTTAAACAGATATATTTAGTCGTTTACTTTGCATTTATTCGCGAGTGGTCTAAATGTTTATTAGCTATTTTTTATGCTGCGGGAATTCGTACGCATTGTTATGGGTCTGGTGTTTCTTGTAGGTAAGGTTTTTACCTGTGGGGTGTGTTTTCTGGTGGCGTGCAGGGGTAGCCAAGTGGACTACGGCGCCAGTCTTGAAAACTGGTTCCCACCCGGGACCATGGGTTCGAATCCCATTCCCTGCGCCACCCATGTCTTTGTTTAAGTGTTTTTGGTGTGAATCGGTGGTTTATTTATACGATTTCTCATCCTTCAAAAATATCTATCACAGATATTTGAAATAAACGACGATTGAAAATTATATAACTTTATATAATTCTGTTTGTATCAATTAATCGACACAGATGAAAGCTCACAGTCCAACCCTAGAGACCATCCTTATGGTAGAAAAAGAGCTACTGGATATGAGCGAGTACCCCACAAAAAAAGCCCTCAGAGAATCCCTGCCAAGACAAATAGAGTACCCCACATTCAACAAAGTACTGGACTACCTCGAAGCATCAGGCAAAGTAATGTACAACGGAAGAGCCATAATCTACACAGGGATAAACAACCCAAA
>CAZVMT010000013.1:0-25063 GCA_964628765.1 uncultured Candidatus Bathyarchaeia archaeon
CGTTGAGGCACAGCTTACATCCAATACAGGCGTCTTGGTCCACCACATAGACTGGTGGTCTGTTGGGACGCATCTCACGTACCGCCACCATGGCGCATACCCTTCTGCTGATGACCATGGCTACTCCCTCTGCCTCAAGCATCCGTTTGAAAGCCTCTTCAGCTGCCTCCAAGTCATATGGGTCCACTACCTCGATGTGTTTTACCCCAGAGGCGTGTGCGATATCCTCAATCATTATCGGGTCCACTTTGTCACCAGTAGCTGTCCTACCCATCTGGGGGTTAGTCTGGAAACCAGTCATGGCTACGGCAGCGTTATCGGCTACCACTATCTTGATCGGCGCACCGTTATGCACCGCATTTTGAAGAGCGGGAATACCAGCATGCAGGAACGTCCCGTCCCCAATCCAAGCAATAGTATCTACGCCCATCTGCTGCATGCCTTGGCTGACGCCTATGCTTGCACCCATGGCGAAGTATGTGTCCTCGAACTCCATCGGCGGCGCATGCGCAAGTCCATAGCACCCGATGTCCCCGTTGACCACTACGTTCATCAGGTCGCCCTTGACTGATTTGACTGCCTGTTTCAATGCGTAGAGGCTTGATCTATGTGGGCACCCTGCGCACATTGTGAGCATCCTATCAAAGAGTAGCTCATCTTTCTCTGCTTCAAGCATTGTTCGCTCTGGCACAGGTTTCTTTAAACCGAGTAAGTCGGATATCCTTGCATCCATTAATTCGTGGCTGAGCTCTCCCTCACGTGGAAGGCTTCCTTCGAGTCTACCATATATCTTGAGCCCTGGATTCACATCCTTGGCTAATGCCTTGATGTGCAGCTCAACGTATGGGTCAACTTCCTCAGCGATCAATAATTCATCTAGTCCCTTGATGAACTCGGCTACCTTCTTCCGGGGTAGTGGATGGGATGTCAATAGCTTCATCCACGCGACATTATCTTCGACGCCTAATGCTTCAAGAGCGTCTTTTACGTATGTGAATGCGAATCCTACTCCGATGATACCAATCTTTTCTCCATTGTTCTTGACAACGTTGAATGGCATCTGCTCGAACTCAGCCTCAACTGAATCAATCTTGCCATGCCTCTCCTTGTGGCGCCTGAAGAGCTTCTCGAAGCCCGCTACACGATAACTGAACCCCTCCCAGTCAAACACTGGTTCACGGTCCAGTTTCTCGATCTCTCCCAGCTCAACATCGCTACGCATGTGACTCAGCCGGGTAACTGTCCTGATGAGGATAGGCAGCTTCACCTTCTCTGATAGCTCTAGGGCGTATTTTGTGAGGTCTTTCGCCTCCTGTGGGCTACTGGGCTCGATGATTGGTACATCATTGAGTTTCCCCAGCCACCGGTTATCCTGCTCGGTTCTGCTACTGTGCTGGCTGGGGTCATCTGTACTTACTACCACCAATCCGCCTTTCACGCCTCTCAGGCTTATAGGATTGAGAATATCTAGGGCAACATTGAGACCAACGTGCTTCATGGGGCATAATACCCGCTGGTTAACCAGGCTTGCCCCATAGGCGACCTCCATGGCTACCTTCTCGTTAGCGCTCCACTCAAAATGAAATCCAAGTCGTTTAGCTACTCTAGCCAATGTATTCCCGATCTCAGAGCTCGGCGTACCAGGATAGGATGCTGCTAGGGTGATGCCTCCCTCGATGGCTCCCCTCGCGATAGCCTCGTTTCCCATGAGTACTACTCTTTCTCCGGGTCGGTCCAGTGCTACTGGATGTGACATATCGAATCACATTCAAGAGCAGACCATTGTTTTAAAAATACTTTCCCACGATGCGCCTGATTATTAATAGAATATACCTAAGCCTCCAGTAAGGGCTGTTCAAACAGCGAAAACCGTAGATATCCTAA
This sequence comes from uncultured Candidatus Bathyarchaeia archaeon, assembly GCA_964628765.1. GTDB lineage: Archaea > Thermoproteota > Bathyarchaeia > TCS64 > TCS64 > RBG-16-57-9. The sequence goes on from CAZVMT010000013.1 coordinate 1,885, forward strand.
GATTCTAATAAACTGGTATCTAAGTATCCCTGATTAATGTGAAGGAGAAGATACTGGGAAGAACAGGTCTCAAGGTAAGGACACTGGGCTTCGGCGGCATACCGATACAGCGAATCACAGAAGAGGAATCCATCGAGGTCGTGCGACGCTGCTACGAGCTTGGGATGAACTACTTTGACACGGCTAGAAATTACACTGTCAGCGAGGAACGAATAGGTAAGGCATTGGAGGATGTAAGAGATGAAGTGATTCTGGCTACCAAGAGCGGTAAACGTACAGCAGAGGAACTGGAGAAAGAACTTGAGACCAGCCTCAAGAACCTGAGAACCGATTACATCGATGTCTACCAGCTCCACAACATCACCTATCAAGAACAATGGGACCAGGTAAGAGCACCCGGTGGAGCCATGGAGGCAATGTACCGAGCCAAGGAGGAAGGCAAGATCAGGCACATCAGTGTAACCAGTCACAGCCCAGATCTATCCATCGATCTCGTGAAATCCGGGCTATTCGAGACACTCTTAATTCCATATAATTATCTGACACCAAAGCCAGCGGAAGAGCTGCTGCCCCTCTGCCAAGAACTCAATGTAGGAACAATCATCATGAAGCCATTCGGCGGAGGCGCCTTCAGTAACGCCAATACCGCGTTGAAGTATGTCTTCAATAACCCAAACACTGATCTGGTGATCCCCGGCGTCTTGAGCCTGGCTGAGGTGGAGGAAAACTGGAATCTATGGAATGGGGACCTATCTTTAACGCAGGAAGAGCTAGACCTCATTGAACGTGATAAGGAGGAGCTGGGAAACCAGTTCTGCAGGGGCTGCAACTACTGCCAACCATGCCCACAGGGAATAAGAATCAGCTTCCTTCTAAGGGCTGAGAAACAGGCCCTCCGAAGGATGGGGTGGAGCGACAGCAGGGCAGAGAGCATAGCCGAGGCTATTGAGAAGGGAAAGACCTGCCTCAAGTGCGGTGAATGTGAGTCAAGGTGCCCATACGAGTTACCTATAAGGGAGTTGCTGCCTCCCACCATGGAGCGTCTCCTGGTGCACATGGAGAACCGCACCATTCCTTAATCTTATCTACTAATACCTAGACTAATTTACACATGGATATGAAAAAGATTCTTCAGAAAGCTGAAGCATCAGCAAGCGAAGTAGCGGAACTTACAAGCGGATTGGTGAAGTTCAACTCTGCTCACCCTGATGGATTCACAGACCAAGTGGTTGAGTATATCAAGGCTTACTTGGATAAGCATGGCATCGAGAACGAGATACATGCACAAAACCCCAAGAAGCCAAACATCGTGGCACGGGTAAAGGGCACAGGCTCGAAGAAGGTAATCTGGGTAGGACACATCGATGTCGTACCAGAGGGAAAACCAGAGAACTGGACCTATCCACCCTACAGCGGCACCATCGCTGATGACTGCGTCTGGGGTAGGGGAAGCAGCGACATGAAGGGTTCATGTGCGGCTGCCATGGTCTCGGCTCGGATTCTGAACGAGATGGAGTCTATTCCTAACACTGTGGAGTACTGGTTCACATGTGACGAAGAAATCGGTGGGGTCGCTGGCGCACGGTGGCTAGCCGAGACTGGTAAGTTCAAGGCAGATGTCTGCATAATCGGTGACGGTAACGGTGGAGGACCATCCTCCCCCAGCATCGACTTGGGCTGCAAGGGAGGAGCAGGCGTCAAACTCGTAGCACGAGGCAGAACAGCGCATGGCTCAACACCCTATCTTGGAGATAACGCCATCTCCAAGCTCATCAAGGGCGTTCCATGGGTGGAGAAGATTAATGACTTTGAGCTGGACTTCCCCAAGGACCTAATGTCAGCAGTCAAGGGAAGCATAGAGTACTACAAGAAGAATACCCCACCAGAACTGCACAAGGAGATGGAGCACAACTTCTACACACCATCAGTCACCTGCAACATCATCAACGGAGGAGTAAAGATCAACGTAGTACCAGACTACGCCGAAGCACAATTCGACATCCGCCTCACACCCGGCTCACACCCCACCAAAGTAGTTGAAAGGATCAAAGAACTGGTCAAGGAATCAGAAATCAAGGGACTGGAAGTAGTAGCCACACGAGAATACAAGCCAAATGATACAGCTGGATATTGTGAGACGCCTAACAGCAGCTTCGCCAAACAATTCACCGGGTTAATCAAAGAGATCACAGGGAAACCAGTGAACATGAAGATATTAACAGGTGGAACAGACGGTGTGAGCACCAGCAAGATCGCTGGGATACCCAGCTTAGGCTACGGCACCAGCTTAGATGGTATGGCGCATCAGCCAGATGAGCGGGTAACAATAGAGAACCTGGTTCTGGGTGTCAAGATATTCACAAGCTTCCCGCTTCTATACAAATAACCCCATTTTATTAACCAGTAAAACCCGTTTCTCTGTGATAACCATGTTCGAGATAGATAAATTCGTAATCGATGGAAAGAGCTTCCAAGGCGTAAAATCAACCATACCCGGAGGTCCACCGCTTCTCCTAATAAAAGGCGAGAAGGGCTTCGTGATGTGCGGTTACCTGAACGGTGAAGTAGCCGAGAAAGTTGGACTCGCAGCGGCTATCGTCAGTGGCGTGAGTAGCTTCGAAGATGTACTGAACGCAGAGGTCAAGTTTGCCACCAGCAAGGCGAAGGAACTGGGCGTAGAACCCGGTAAGATAGTAAAAAACGTAATAGCCAAACTAGGCTAAGCACAGGACCTTATCAGGTCCAATACTTTCTCCTTTGCCCCACTCAATGTGTTTTTACCATGTGATAAGAGCAGTGCATCAAAATCATATTCCTCAAGTATCTTGAGATTCTTCGCAGCAGCCTCCACATCGTCACAGTATTTCTCTGGTGGAGCCTCCAATGTGCCTTCGCTGTCACCGAAGATGGTGTCTCCAGCGATCAGTGCCTTGTATTTGTGGAGGTATAGGCTTAGGTTCCCATCGCTGTGACCCGGTACCCTGATGATCTCGATGTTTCCGCAGGCGCCGATGACATCCCCAGTATCCAATATGATATCTGCAGGTATCCCGGTGCGTTCCTCAAGGGCAGCCTCATCGCCTTCACCTATCACAACCTCCGCGTCTGTGAGTTTCTTGACAAGTGGAAGATTGTTGATGTGGTCTCCGTGGGCATGCGTGATGATAATCATCTTGATATCACCCCACTTCTTACCCAACGAATCCAGCTCGTCCTGAATATTCTCATGGCACTCCGGAGTGAAGCCTACATCGATGAGGATGAGCCCACCCTCGCACTCAAGAATATAGACCTCGGTATCAAGCCCATCAGCGTCAGCTATCCTAACAGCGTGTAAACCCGGCAAGACCTCTACCAATCTAATCACCGAGTAAGCTGCACTATACCTTATAGATTATTCCTCGACATCGAATATCTTCCTGCTACTGGTATGACCCGAGACCAATGAAACCTGTCTATCGAAATATTTCTTCAGTAGCTTGATCACAGCCTTATTCGCCTTACCCTTACTCGCTGGAGCCTTCACATGTACTAGAAGATGGTTTTCACCGATTTTATCGACTTTTTCTTCTCGTTGACCCGGCTTTACATCGACTGTGACGATCATCAATACAAAATAATGTCTGAACTAAAAAAGGACTTAGTCGCAGAGCTTACCAAGTGCACCCGTGTCCAGGGTTTCCTTGATGGCTGCGAGGGTTTCTTCAGGGAAATCATTCAATAGGCTGCTCAGTACATCTGAGGCGATGTGCTTCTTGAAACCCTTCTCGTCGAGTCCTTTCTTATATTTTCTCCTCATCCCACCCTTGCAGGTCTCCTCCTCGAAGTCGAGGATCTTTTCATCGCACATCGCGTTGAGGAAATTTATTATTGAGGCTCTGCTGACGGACCTTCCCGCTCCTAGCCTATTATTTGTGGCTTCATATACCTCTCTGCTGGTTAATCCTTCTCCATTGTGGGACCAAATAAGCTTCAGTGCTTCGATCTGGTAATCTCGTAAAACCTTTTCCAATCCATTTTGTGTCGGGTCTAATACTAGCGGCAAATTATTCACCTGAACGCAGAATAGGGCTTATATTCGAATATAAGTCTTAGCAGAAGATTTCAAATACTCGAACATCATCGAATGAGCACGTGTTTTCCGAGAATAAAACAGGTCATTTCCCCTGTTAAGACCGGTTTCTCATCCACTTTGACAGTCACATGAACAACGCGTTTGCTCTTGTCCCTTTCAACTACTCTGGCATCTGCGATCATTATGTCTCCACGCTTTACGGGTGCAGTAAAACGCACATTGGCTCCGCCAATCACCACATTGGGGTCATTCACAGCCAGCATAGCCGCATAATCGGCTAACCCAAACGCGAATCCACCGTGAACCAGACCATAATCGTCTACTACCATGTTCTCTATTGCTACCAGCTTTACCTTCGCTGATTCATCATCAACAACCTCAAAGGGTGTACCTAGCAAGGGTTGATGAGCCAGTAAATGAGTCTTGATCTCCATACACCTACAGTACATGGTCTAGGTTTTTTGGTTTACCCTAATCGCAATAATGTTAAATCCACTAAATGCCTCATTGAGATGAAATGAAGCTAGTAACATACCATAAAAATGAAGGATATGGACTAGGCGCAGTCTTAGACGACTACATACTGGACATCAAGGAAGCAACAGGCGCATGCTGCATGTTATCCCTCCTCAACATGGGAGATGAAGGCATGAAAAAAGCCCGAGCAGCCATAAAGATAGCCAAAGAAAAGATCAAAACAGGAGACACAAAGGGACTACTGAAGCTAGGTGAGACAAAACTGGCGGCTCCCATCCCAAGAACAAAGAAAAACATCGTATGCCTTGGACTAAACTACGCGGAACATGTAAGAGAAGGATTAACAGGAAGGGATCTACCACCCCACCCCGTCTTCTTCACAAAGCCCCCCACCACAATCACAGGGCCATACGACCCTGTGATATACAACAAGGCGGTTAAGAGGCTGGACTATGAGGTTGAGCTCGCCTTCGTAATAGGAAAACAGGGAAAATATATCTCAAAAACTGATGCCTACAAGCACGTTGCAGGTTACATGGTATTCCAAGACATCTCAGCGAGAACACTGCAGAGCCAGCACCTGCAATGGTACAGGGGCAAGAGCCAAGATACCTTTGCACCCATGGGGCCCTACCTTGTGACATCAGATGAGGTTAAGGACCCGGGAAACCTCCACATCTGGAGCAAAGTAAATGGTGAAATTAGGCAGGACGCCAACACGAATGACCTGATATTCGACATACCTACGATAATTAGCACGTTGTCTGATGGAATCACCCTTGAGGTAGGTGATGTTTTCGCAACAGGCACCCCATCTGGTGTTGGAGCAGCCCACCCATCTGGGTTACTGAAAGTCGGCGACATTATCGAGTCAGGTATCGATGGGCTCGGTGTAATGAAAAACAAGGTTATCTCAGAGAATTAACCTATTTACAAGTCTCAACCCTTATTTAAACCCAGTTTTTACAGAAAAAACTAAATTAGCCTTCAGAAAATCGAGAAATGTTTATATCGTGTCTCCTTGGTTTGTGGTATAGCTTCAAGGTATATGATGAGCTAAACCATATTATCTTGGGTAATCTAAGATGATCAACTTGAGTAACAATAAATTAATTGGACCTCCAAAGCTAACCCGCTTCGAGAGGGCAAGAATAGTAGGAGCAAGAGCCCTACAGGTCTCATTGGGTGCACCAATACTAGCCCCCCTCCCAGACGCGGTATCAGACCCCATCGACATCGCCGTCATTGAGCTAAGGGAAAAGGTCCTACCCATGACCATCCGGCGGACCCTACCGGAGGGAACCTACCAGGATATCCCGTTGGTTGATCTTCTCCAGACGAGAATTCTTCATTAATCGTGGTCAAGTTGAGTGAAAACGAGGCTTGGAGAAAGACAGCCTATCTTCTCCTTGGGTTATCCATTGTAATTGGGGTTGTTCAGCGAACTAGATACCAGTTTCTCGATGAATTATTCGAGTTATTCATCTTCCACATACCCACAGTCATAGCCTTCATAATATATAGCAAAGTTCCACAACAGTAAATATACCTGAAATCTTTTCTTGCCCAATCAAAGAGGCAGATAAAATGGTAATTAGGATTAACCCGAGGAGGGGAATCACGGGAATCGAGACTGCTATTATTCTAACCGCATTCGTCATCACAGCCTCAGCCTTCAGCTTCGTCATACTCAACGTCGGGTTCTTGACCAGCGACAAGGCCCAGACAACGGTTATCACCGGCATGAAAGAGACCAGCGCAGCCATAATCGCCGACACAGGCGTCACAGGCTACTTCAGCAACACAACGAGAGGAGACCAGGATGAGGTTTGCCTTGAAGAGATACTCTTCTACATCAAGCTGGCTCAGGGACATGAACCTATTGACTGTAGCGATGACTCACTGGTAATCACCTACACAAACCAGAGAGGCCACACAGTAGTCTACTCGGACTCGGTGCTAAATGGCACTGTAACCACTTTAGAGACGGTTACCGGTGACAGCGACTCTCTTCTGGAGTTGGGTGAGAAGATGCAGGTCCTCATCGATTTTAGAAATATCGATCTGAATACCGTGAAGCCGGCGCTTACAAATCGCACTGATATCTATGGTAAGCCATATGAGACGTTGAGGATCGAGCTAAGGCCAATCGTAGGCGCTATACTAACGATAGAGAAAGAAATTCCCGCTGTGAACGCTCCGGTTATGACGCTGAGGTAAGGAGATTAGATTTCCCGGGTGGTGGTGACTGTCTCGGTTACCTCGACACCTCTCATACGTAGCTTGCTTAATAGTTCTTCAACGAGGTTTCCCTTTACGACGCGGACAGGCCACTGTATACCCTTTTCCTTTACCGCTCCTCTGCCTACCATCCTGGCGATTATAGCGGCTGAGAAGCCTGTGGTCTTTGCCATGCTTGTTATCCCATTTTCCTCATCGTAAAAGTCCACCATGTCGTACTCGATGACAACCTCGTTGCCATCCTTCACACCCTCGACCCTGACCAGTAGAACAGTGAGGTCCCTGTCACCTGCATCTGTGTCAAACTTCACAAGTGGGTAGATTATCTTGTGGAATAGTTCCCGTGGAACGACATCTTTACCCTCGTAGTCTACTGGTGTCTCGCTGATCAATCCCAGATCGTTGAGGAACATTATCTTGTCAACGAATCCACTGTACCTGATGGTCTTGCCCCTGAAGCTCTTGACTCCCTTCTCGACGCAGAGCTTCAACAAGCTGGATGGGTATCCATCGGTGAACGCCTCCATGGGGTCCAAGCCATCAACCTCGATGGGTTCAACCTCGCTGTATCGCTCCATGTTCACCTGTTTCCCATCCTCTATCATGGGAACCAACCCGGGTCTTACAGGCATCTTGGTTCCACCGAATACTATCTTGTAGTCTAGGGGTGGTTCGGGGTCCTGTGGTAGTCCACCGCACGCGAACATCACGTTCTCCGCTTGATCCATCTTGGATATGGCTTGACCGGATAAGATATCGATGAGACCTGGATCGACTCCGCATCCCGGGACAGCTGTTATCCCAGCCTTCTTGACTTCCTCGTATAGCTCTCCCTCCTGGGGGTAACCTCCACCAGCGAGGTCTACGATGTTTACCTTTGCCTCCATCGCGGCTCGAAGAGCGTTGATGCTGAACCTAGCCGCTGTGCCGTGGATGATCAAGTCATAGTCTTTCATCTTTTCCACGAGTTTGTTATGGTCGAGTACGCTGAGTTCCTCTGTGTCGAACTTGGGGTTGTTGACGTATTTCTTGGCGCCTGATAGTCTTTTCTTGTCGATGTCGCATCCTGTTACCTTGGTGACCTCAGGTGCCTCTGCGCAGTCTCTGGCGATGGTGGGCCCCATCAAGCCCATTCCCAGTACGAGAATCCTCATAATTATCAGGATAAACTCCGTGCCAAGGCTTTTAGCCTAATCGATCCCCTGGTCGTCTGTGGTCGATTTCTTTTTCGTCGAACGTAGAAGTTTTTAAATACGCTAAAAATCAAATCACATCGTTAATACAGGTGAAATTATGATAGACTTTTCTTTCACTGAGGAACAAGAGCTTTTCCGTGAAGCGGTCAGGGAGTGGCTCAGCAAAAACCTAACACTCGAACAGGTAAGGGAAAATGACACGAAGCATGAGTTGCCGAAGAGCTTAATCAATGGCTTGGGTGACTTGGGGCTTCTCTTGTTGACGTTGCCTGAGGAGGATGGTGGATCGGGCGCTGACTGGGTTACTGCTACTCTCGGGGCAGAGGAGCTTGGATACGCTGATATCAGCGTAGCGAGTCCCGTATTCTATCTGGTTCAGGCTAGTTGGGGATATGTAATCAACAAACTCGCAAGCGAACGAGTAAAAGACGAATACATTAGACGCGCGGCCACAGGGAACGGGTTCATCGGCATCGGTGTAACCGAGCCAGGAGGCGGCAGTGATGTTGCAGGCTTCAAGACTATCCTTAAACCGAAGAATGACGGGGGCTGGACTGTAAACGGCGAGAAATGCTACATCAGCGGCACAGCCGAGGCTGTAGAGATGGACGGCGGATACTTTGTCTCGGGTTTCAACAACCGTGAAGCAGGTCACAGGGGGATGACGGCGGTCTTTGTCCCCATCAACGCTGAAGGCGTTGAGATCACAAAGCGCTTCGACAACATGGGCAGGATGGGTATCAGCACAGGGGGCTTCAAGATGACCAACGTTGATGTCCCGGCTGATTATCAGCTAGGCGAGACCAACAGGGGATTCTACTATACCATGGAGGGTTTTGACGCCGCCCGTGTGCTGGTTTCCGCTAGCTGTATCGGCGCCGCTGAGCGTGCACTTGAGATAGGAATGGATTATATCAAGGAGCGTGTGGCTTTTGGCCAGCAACTGGCCAAGTATCAGGGAATCCAGTTTGACTTGGCTGATATGGCGGCACACCATGAAGCCATCAAGAGTCTCGTATACAGAACAGCTTGGCTGCTGGACAAGAAATACACCGAAAACTACGACGCCCTAGAGGTAGCTAAATACATCAGCATGTGCAAGTACCTTGCCCCACACCATGCCCTGGACACTTTCAGAAGGGTGCTTTACTGGATGGGAGCTTATGGCTACACCAAGGAGTGCCCACTGGAGATGGGGATGAGGGGCGTCATGAGTTACTGCATCGGAGCAGAAGGCGCTGCAAACATCCAGAAGATAGTTATCAGCCGCGAGACTCTGGGAAGAGACTGGACAAAGACCAGGTAAACTCCATCTTTTTTCTATATTTTTTATAGTTAACTATTTAGCGTAGTCTCCTTGTTTAATCTGAGAATAAGTATGTCTGGGATTGGACAATTACCACCACAAGTTCAGGAAAGATTACAGCGGCTCCAGAACCTACAGAATACACTACAGCAGCTCCTCGTGCAGAAGCAGCGCATCGAGATAGAGATGATGGAATCCGATAAAGCGTTGGAGACATTGAAGGAAGTGACTGGCGACTCGAAGGTCTACAAATCCGTTGGGGCTGTACTCGTTGAGCGGCCAAGGGATGATGTTGTCAAGGAGCTTGAGGAGCGCAAGGAGTTCCTCGATATGAGGATGAAGGTCATCGTGAAGCAGGAAGATAAGACACGTGAGAAGATGACTGGCCTCCAGGAGACCCTCCAGAAGGAGCTTGGTCTGCCACAGCAATAGTAGGACTCTTTAATTTTTACACCTATTCTATGGTGGTCTGGCTTGCGGGAACCCGGGTTCATTGATTATATCGGGGATTCAGTGATAGTGCTTGGGCATCATAACGCTGACCCTGACGCCATCGGTGCTGCACAGGGTGTTAATGAGTTGATTATGAGGTTGAAGCCAAGCGTCTCTGTGCATGTGTTGATGCCTGAAGATATCAGCAGGTTATCCCGTCAAATCATTGAAGACTTACAGCTAGATGTATATGAGAAATATTCTGGGGCATTTGATACCATTATCGTGGTTGACTCAGGTAGCTTTAACCAGCTTGGTGAATGGGAGCAAACCATCAAGGATCATGCACAGGTGACTATTCTCATCGACCACCATGAAGTAGATACCGATTCAGCAGGGATCCTCGACCTGATGATACATGATAACGAAGCCAGCTCCACATGCGAGATAGTCTATAGATTATACGAGAAATACCGGATCAAGCCATCAACCGTGACAGCGAAGGCTCTGCTCGCTGGGATCGCCTTCGACACCAAGTTCTTCAGTATTGGTGGCTCAGCCACGTATGATGCTGTTTCTAGTCTGCTAGAGATCGCCGGTGATGTCTCTGAGATATTATCTTTGTTCAGGGTTGAATCTGAGATTAGTGAGAAGTTAGCGAGGCTCAAGGCAGCCCAAAGAGCCGAGATACATAGGATAGGTGACTGGGTGATTGTTATCAGTGAGGTGGGTTCTTATCAAGCCTCTGCTGCCAGGGCCCTTGTTTCTCTTGGGGCTGATCTCGCGGTCGTCGCTGGTGTTGATGGTGATGAACTACGTGCCAGTCTGCGTTCCAATCAGAGACTCTTTGATGAGACGGGAGCACATCTGGGTGTATTGATATCTAGATACAGTGAGGAGTATGGTGGTTCAGGGAGTGGGCACCCCACTGCTGCAGGGTATAATGGGGTAGGTGGCTTTGATGAGTTTAAAGCTAATCTGCTCACGGGACTAGTTGAAAGTATCAAGTAGGCGTTGGACCACGAATTTTTAATATTAAGTATATCTTAATTGCTTCATGAAGAAATGTCCCTATTGTGGCGAGGAATACTCAGATAAATCTCAATACTGTCTGAAATGCGGAACATTGCTTGAGCCGATCCCTGAGCCGCCTCGAAACACATTGCTTGAACATATCCAATATGGTTTCAAGATTGCCCGGACAAGGCCAAAGGTCTTCCTGCCCAGCTTGGGGATATATGTATTGCTTTTTGTTCTCGTCATCGCGTTCGTTGTGAGCGCTGGGATAGGGTATAGTTTCATCGAGGATCCTTCTCAGATGGTGCCTGATGTGATCCCTAATACATTCATTTGGAGTTTCCTGCTTCTGTTCATCATAATGCTCTATATTGGTTTGGTCTATGAGCCTTTTACCCAGAAAGTGTATCTCGACGCCACCGAAGATAATGAGATACGTCTCTGGGCTAGTTTCCGCTACGCGAATAGCCGAATAGTGGAGTTTCTCGGGGCTTATATTCTTGGATTAGTGGTAGCGGTGCCTATTTTGATGTTCTGGGCTACTAAGCTGCCATACGATGTTCTCATGGAATACGATTATTACGGCTATGATCTACTTCTGCAGTATGGTTGGCCACTGCTTTTCTTTATCCCAGTGGGTGTGGTGTATCAGCTTGCTCTTCACATAATGATATGGTATGACGCTGGTTTCTTCAAATCGATAAGAGAGTCTATTGATTTCATCAGGACAAGTCTATTGAAGCTCGTTGGAGTCTTTGTTATACAATTTGCCTTGAGTCTGATCTTGTTCAGGGTTCCTTTTGGCGCCATTATCTCTCAAGCGGTATCTATTATCATCAACCTTGCCCTCATTGATGTATTCCAGCGACATAAACTCGATACAGGATTCGAGCCTGAGACAGCTATAACATGAGGATTTTCTCTATCAACCTACATAGTATAGAGTAAACTATATTATCTGAGAGTGATTCAATATCGGGATTCAGGGGATAACGCTGTGGGGCTAATAGAGATCAAAGACTTATGCTACACATACCCACAGTCAGATAAACCCGCCATAAAAAACATCAACCTCACAATAGAACAAGGCGAATTCATACTACTCACAGGACCCAGCGGCTGCGGCAAGACAACCTTCTGCAGAACCCTCAACGGCCTCATACCCAAGTTCTACAACGGCGAGATGACTGGCCAGGTCATCGTGAATGGATTGGATACCGCTGATCACTCCACCATGGAGCTAGCCCAATACGTTGGATTGATATTCCAGAACCCGGACAACCAGATATTCGCCTTAACTGTTGAGAAAGACATCGCCTTCGGGTTGGAGAACCTCGGTAAACCCAAGGAAGAGATGTATAAAGAGATAGACTGGGCCGCAGATGTCACAGGCATAGAGGGGCTCCGACATAGAGCAACTCATGAATTGTCTGGTGGCCAGAAGCAGAGGCTTACAATCGCCTCTGTGCTCGCCATGCACCCAAAGATCATAGTGATGGATGAGCCCACAAGCTTCCTCGACCCAGTGGGCGCCGAGCACATCTTCGATGTCCTGGATCAGTTGAACAAGAAACTTGACATCACCATAATAATCATCGAGCACAGGATCGATATCGCCGCCAAATACGTTGACAGACTCATCGTATTTGACAGGGGTGAGGTCCGCAGCGACGGCAAACCAGTCGATATACTATCCAAGGATGACACCCGCCTCCTAGGCGTAGGCATACCACGGATACTTACCCTAGCTCAGAGATTCAGAGACAACAGCATATTCAATCCACTTCCGCTTACCGTAGACCAATTCTACGCGGACATAATCACAAGGCTACCCGAGAAGACAGGGAAAATGAAGAACAAGCTGCCCTTTGACCTTCAGGAACTCTCAGGTGAGCACCATCATAAGCCATTAATCGAGGTACAGGGAGTTAACTTCAGCTACTCCAGTAACGTTCACGCTTTACGAGACGTAGACTTGACCATCCATCAAGGCGATTATGTCGCCATCATGGGTGAGAACGGAGCAGGAAAGACCACTCTGGTGAAACATTTCAACGGCTTGCTCAGACCCAATGAGGGAAAAGTACTCTTCGAGGGATCAGATATCAGCGAGAGGAGCGTAGCCCAGCTATCCCAGAGGATAGGCTTGGTCTTCCAGAACCCAGACGACCAATTATTCGAGGAATCAGTCGAGAAAGAGATCAGTTTCGCGTTACACAACTTCGGAGTAAAAGAATCTCTCATCGAGAAACGGGTAGACTGGGCGTTAAATCTTCTTGATATCGAACAATACAAGGAGAAGAGCCCATTCACGTTAAGCGGTGGAGAACGCAAACGAGTAGCCCTAGCATCAGTGCTGGCTTGGGACCCAGATGTACTGGTGCTGGATGAGCCCACCATCGGGCAGGATTATGGCCAAAAGGAAAAGCTGCGCCACTTCTTGATGCAACTCAGGACACAGGGAAAAACAGTTGTGATAGTCACCCATGACGTGGAGTTTGTGGCTGAGAGCCAGCCACATATCGTGTTGATGGCTGGTGGAAAGGTGATCACAGAGGGCTCTACAAAGAGCATAATGATGGATACAGAGAGCCTAGATTACTGCAGCGTCGCCCAACCCGAGATCACCCGCCTATTCTCGAAGCTCTGCATGCATGGGTTACCAGAAGATGTGGTGGACGTGGATGAAGCCTATGATATCCTATACAGGAAGCTCAGGGAGGTGTCCACATGAGCCTTCTAGAGAGCCTAAGATTCAGCAGAGGAGACACCGTCATACACAACCTCGACCCACGGGTAAAGTTCCTCCTGACACTGGTCTTCTTCAGCGTCTCGGTTATGTTCCTCGATATATTGCCACTGTTCATCGTCTTCGTGGTGCAGATACCCTTGGTAATCCTGGCTGAGGTCTTCAACGAGTGGTTCAAGAGCATCAAAGGAGCGGGCTTCATAGCCCTCTTCATCTTCGCTACCAACATGATTAGCTTCTACTACTTCAGGAGCGGAGCTCTAACATGGGACCTGGTAGAGTACAGCATAGCCCTTACCATGCGATTCATCGTGCTGGTAACAAGCTTCAGCCTATTCTTCATAACAACCTCACCGGACAAACTCAGCCTAGCGTTAGAAAAAGCAAGAATACCCTACGAGTTCAACTTCGCCTTCATCACCGCTATACGCTTCGTACCTGTTCTCGCTGATGAGGCTCAGACCATCATGGATGCCCAGAGATCAAGGGGCCTAGAACTGGACAAGGGAAACTTCCTAACCCGCGTCAAGAACTATATCCCGATCCTTTTGCCATTGATCATCAATAGTATTCGTCGTAGCCTGGAGCTGGCTGAGGCCATGGAGTCCCGTGCCTTCGGTGCGACCGAGGATCGCACTAATCTTTATGAGTTGAAGATGAATAGGCTTGATTTCGGGGTCTTGATTGTGTCTATTGCTTTGTTGGCTCTCGCTGTTTATGTGCGTCTGTATTTGCCGGAGGTACCTACTTTCTTAGGCACTGGCCCTGTTTTTTAGATAAAATTAGCTGTTAATCATTACTTTTCTTATGTAATAAAGTGTTTTTAGCGCCAGTATTTATGAAAGACTACGTTTATATTCCAGCAATTAGGATTATGGGCGAGTAATGACCATAAATACGATCGATTATTTCCGTTACGGTCTCACGCAATCGAGTAACGGTTTATGTGTCATGTATAATCAAATCGGTGAATACTATGGAGCCTAGAAAAATCCAGAAAGTTGGATACTCGACTCTATCTGTTTCTCTCCCCATGGGTTGGGCAAAGAAAACAGGTATCAAAAAGGGGGACGTTGTCTTCATCTCAGAAGAGAACGATGGAGCACTAAGAATAACACCAGAACCAACAAAAATAGAGGACCAGAGCATCTACGTCGTCAACGTTGACAACTGCGACAACACAAAGGTTCTCGCACGGGTAATCGTCGGCAACTATGTACTCGGCAGGAACCTGATCAAGGTTGAGTCAGATCGCAGGCTGATGAGGGAGCAGATCGAATCCATTAGGGAGGTAACCCAGAAACTCCTCGGAATCGGAATTATCGAGGAGAGCGATAGGCATCTTTTACTCCAGTGCAGCGTTGACCCTAAGAACTTCCCACTTGATACAGTCGTCAGACGTCTATATGTAATCACCAGCATCATGTTCAAGGAGAGCATGGACGCCTTAATCGACCGGGACATGGAGCTAGCCAAGGATGCCATAGCTAGAGAACACGAGGCAGACACCATATTCTGGTTATTAACAAGGCTTCTCGCCTCTGCTCAGCAATCCAGGGTCATCTCAGAGTCCATCGGGATAGTAGAGCCCATGGAGATAGTAGAAAACAACTTGGTAGCATGGTATCTAGAGATGATAGGAGACAGGCTCTTTGCCATAGCGAAGAATATCATATCGATCGAGGAGTTGAGAAACGATGAAGAGGAGGAACTCTTCGAGAGGCTCAGCCAGATCGGGTTAATCGTATTCACCATGTTCGACCAAGCCATGAAGAGCATGTTCGAGAACGACATCAAGCTAGCCAGCGACGCCGTAGACCTGTACGAGGCAGTAGGTCGAGAAGAGGACTCGCTTCTCAAGGAGTTCCAGGAGAACCATGACTCAGAGCTGGCGGCGTATGTCAATGAGATCGCCTGGGAGCTCAGGATAATCGCCGAGTATAGTTCAGCCATCGCCACCATTAGCATAGATAATGTGCTCTGGGGTGAGAACGATATCTGCTCGGTTATCAAGCCAGAGGTAGACAAGGATTAATCCTCTCTTTTTTTACATGCATGATAGCTGCCTAGGTCATTTTGGGTTAGTGTGGTTAACGTCCACATGTACTGTATTTATCTCAACTCTCTGTAATTATCCAAACACATAAACTAAATACCTACATTAATTCAATACAGGAAAATACCCACAATAGAAAGGGTTTAAAAGACCCCTACTTGTGTCTATAGTCAACTTAGGATAAAGGAATTAGATCTTTATGCCACGATTCAAGCAAACAGGAGAAATACTCAGGCTAATGCATGATAAGGAGAAGGTCCGAAACATCGGTATTATTGCCCACATTGACCACGGCAAGACCACCATGAGCGACAGTCTTCTAGCTATGGCTGGCCTGATGGCCCCAGGTAGGGCTGGAGAGGCTAGAGCCCTCGACTACTTAGAGGAAGAGCAGAAGAGAGGTATCACTATCAAGACAGCTAACATCAGCCTACTCTATGAGGAAGGAGCCGACCAGTATGTCATCAACCTCATCGACACACCCGGACACGTAGACTTCAGCGGTAAAGTAACACGTGCTATGAGGGCGCTGGACGGTTGTGTATTGCTTGTTGACGCGGTTGAGGAGTTCCAGATAATGACCGAGGTTAGGCTCAGGGTCGCTTTGGAGGAGTTCGTCAAACCCATATGTTACATCAACAAGTTTGACAGGCTCATCAAGGAGCTCAAGATGGACCCAAACGCCATCCAGCAGAAATTACTCCGTATAATCAATAAATTCAACGAGATAGTCCAGACATATGGATCAGATGAGATCAAGAACGAGTGGACCATCAACGCTGGTGACGGTGAGGTAGCATTCGGCTCAGCCCTAGACAGGTGGGGATTCACATTACCCATGCTAGCCAAGAAGGGGCTAACCTTACCAAAGATCCTTGAGATGTACCAGAACGATGAACTTGAGAAGCTGCAGGAGATGCTTCCTTTAAGTGAGGCCATCCTGGGTATGGCGGTTCACAAGATACCGGACCCAGATCATCATCAGCCACGCAGGATCCCCCACATCTGGAAGGGAGATCTAGAGAGCGTCATGGGTAAGAGCATGATGGCAGTAGACCCCAATGGCCCTTTGGTTATCTGTATCAGCAACGTCATCATCGACCCCCAAGCAGGCGTAATCAGCACAGGCAGAGTCTTTAGCGGTACCATCCGCAAGGGAGACAACCTGAACCTAATTGGAGCAGAGAAGACCGCCAAGGCGCAGCAGGTCAGCATCTATATGGGTGCTTACCGTGAGATCGTTGACGAGATACCAGCTGGTAACATCGTCGCCCTTCTTGGGCTCAGCGAGGCACGTGCAGGGGAAACCATCATTGGAGATGAGTTACTCGGGGACGCGACTCCCTTTGAGTCCATCAAGTATGTCTCAGACCCAGTATTGACCATCGCCGTCGAGCCAAAGAAACCAACAGATCTACCCAAGCTAATCGATGCCATGCAGAAGATGAGCATCCAGGACCCTAATCTGGTTACAACTATCAATCAGGAGACAGGCGAGTACCTGCTGGCGGGGATGGGTGAGCTACACCTTGAGATCGCCGTAAAAGACCTGAAGAGTCAATACAACTTGGATATACTCCAGAGCGAGCCAACCGTCGTGTACCGTGAGACCATCCGTGAGGAAGTCGGTCCATTCATGGGTAAGAGCCCTAACAAGCACAACAGGATCTTCTTCACATTCAAGCCACTGGACGACAAGATCGTGCAACTCATCCGTAAAGGAGAGATCAGCGAGATCATGAGCCCAAGCAAGATAGAGGAGGTTCTCAAAGAGAAAGCAGGCTGGACTACCCGTGAGGCTAGATCTGTCTTCGCCATAAACGAGAACGCCAACATGCTCATCGACACAACAGTAGGCATTCAAGGCCTGCGTGAGGTGAAGCAGCACATAAGCGGTGGGTTCCAGTGGGCGCTAGCCGATGGACCCCTCGCAGGAGAAGCCGTTAGAGGTCTTCTCATTGACATGGTTGATATCAAGCTCCACGAGGACCCGGTTCACCGTGGACCAGCGCAGATGATGCCAGCCGTAAGGGGCGCGTTGTTCGCTGGTATACTCAGCGCTAACCCAACCCTGCTTGAACCCATCAGCCTCATACAGGTGCGTGTACCAGCCTCTGAGATGGGAAACGTCACAGGGCTGTTGAGCAGCAAGCGTGGTAGCATCAGAGATGTAGAACAGGAAGGACCAATCGTGAACATCAAGGGAATGGTTCCAATAGCCGAGACTCTTGGCATAAGCCAGGAGATGCGTGCAGCGACGAGCGGCACTGCCTTCTGGCAGATGACCTTCGATCACTATGCGCCTGTTCCTGATAGCATGCTGCCTGACTTGGTGAAGAAGATTCGTGTCCAAAAGGGTATGGATCCTATGCCGCCGAGGGCAAGCGAGTACATCGTTAGAGAGTAACCCCCCTAATTTTTTTATCCTTCTTTATGATATTTTCCACTAGGTAGCCGAGGGTTTGCTTTGATTATCAATAGGGCTCAGCTAGTGGTGAATGGTTCCAGTGATGTTTATAGAAGACTTAGATCTGATGCATGTGATGTTTTTGAGGCAGCCTTGGAGGCCGTTAACCCTGAGCAGGCTGTCTATAATGCGTTGAGGCTGGAGAATGAGAGGCTCAGCTTTGAGGGGGGCTCCATTGATCTTAATCTGGTTAAACGAATCTTTGTAATCGGCGGCGGTAAGGCGGGGGGGTTGATGGCGAAAGCAGTCGAGTCCTTGCTGGGTGATCGTGTCACCTCCGGCTTGGTTAACGTTCTGGAGGGGACTGAGAACTCCGTCAATTTACTGCGCATCGAGTTGAACGGGGCCTCCCATCCGGTGCCCTCATCCACTGGCACAAAGGGGGTTCGCAGAATGCTGAAGCTCACCGAGGAGCTGACAGAGAATGATCTCGTCATAGTCTTGATCTCAGGGGGAGGCTCAGCCTTGATGCCCCTACCAGCACGGGGCATCTCATTGAGAAGCCTTCAAAGCATCACCGATAAGCTGCTCAAAGCAGGGGCTAATATAAACGAGTTGAACGCCGTAAGAAAGCATCTCTCAGCCTTCAAGGGCGGCCAGCTCGCTAGGTACTGCAGCCCTGCTCGTGTTCTTTGCTTGATTCTTTCTGATGTCATCGGTGATCCATTGGATACCATCGCCTCTGGTCCTACAGCCCCTGATTCTTCGAGGTTTGCTGACGCTTTGCGGGTGCTGGAAAAGTATGATATCGGTGCCCCCAAGAGCGTCATGGATAGACTGAATGGCGGTGTATCGGGTGAGATTCCTGAGACACCCAAGGAGGGTGACCCTGTCTTTGAGAGGGTCTCCAATGTGTTGATAGCTAACAACAGCATCGCCGCCAACGCTGCTTTGGATAAGGCAACAGAGCTCGGGTATACCTCAATGATATTATCAACATATATCGAGGGAGAAGCAAAACTAGTGGGAGCCATCTTGTCTGGTGTAGCCAAGGAGATCGCATGCAAGGATCACCCCATGAAGAAACCGGCAGCGATAATCATTGGAGGCGAGACCACCGTGACCGTGAAGGGACACGGTGTGGGTGGCAGGAACCAGGAATTGGCGCTGGGGGCTTCATTGAATATTGATGGGCTTCCCTGTCTTGTCGCCGGTTTGAACACTGATGGTATTGATGGCCCAACGGTGGCTGCGGGTGGGGTCGTCGATGGAGAAACAATCAAACGTGCTAGGGAGCTTAGGATGGAGCCAATGAGTTTTCTGGATATGAATGATTCCTATGGTTTCTTCAATGCCCTGGGGGATGCTATCATCACTGGTCCGACTGGCACCAATGTTAATGACTTGGCCTTGATACTGGTATCTTGAGGCGTATAGATGAGAGGCATTCGTCAACGCAAAGATGCCTTGGAGGAGCTGGTATTGTTTCTCTCCGGTATACACAACTATGTTGATGTGGTTGTCGTTGAGGGTGTACGGGATGTCTCAGCCCTCAAAGCCCTTGGCTGTAAGGCGTTAATCGAGGTACTGGGACACTCTGGTGTAGGCGACTATGATCTAGTCGAGGAAATAGCCTCCAAGTACAATAGCGTGCTCATTTTGACTGATTTCGATGAGGAAGGCTTAAGCCTAAATCAGAGATTTAGCAATCTTTTTGAGAGAAAGGGCGCCAAGGTGGAGACTGGGCTCAGGCGACATGTGGGGCGATTGATGGCACGGATCGGGGTCTACGCCATAGAGTCCCTCGATAACTTGTTGGATGATTTGGAGTAGTCATTATTTTTAATCATCCTGTACGTCTTAGATGATATGTCTGGTATCGAGGTTGTGCCCTACAACCCTGAGTGGAAACACTGGTTCAAGGAGATCAAGGATACCCTCTGGATACATGTCCATGATCTCGTAGTGGATATCGATCACGTTGGGAGCACCTCAGTTGAGGGCATGAGCGCCAAGCCGATAATAGACATCGATATCGTGCTTGATGACTGGGCAAAGTTCCCCCGATTAGTGGAGAGGCTCGCTAGTCTCGGTTATGTTCATGTCGGTGACCTCGGTATCAGGGGCAGAGAGGCATTCAACCATGAATCCAAGCCTAAGCATCCTCACCACCTCTATGCTTGCCACAAAGATTCAGTAGCCTATCGCAACCATGTGCTTCTGCGAAAGCATCTGATGGAGAATCCAGTGGATTTTCAGAGGTACATTGATTTGAAGATTTGTCTCGCTGAGTCAGCCCAGTCGCGTGAGGATTATTGGCGCTCCAAGACGCTTTTGATACTGGAGTTCTTGGGGAAGGAAGGCGTTTCAAGCGAGGAGATCGAGCGTATACGCAGGGAAAACCTAGGTTGACCACGCCTAAAGGAGGATCTTTTTATTGAGAATCCCTAAAATTTCCTGAATATAGATGGAAGAAGCTAAAAACGAATTAGTCAGACACATGCTCGCTTCTTTGATAAAATCAAAAGTAATAGATGGTGGTTAAGAATGTGTGTAAAAACACGCCTTCGCTACCAAGTGAAAATAGTATGTCGTATATCGTGTAGGAGATGACTTCTATTCCTGTGTTTCCCGAGAATATACGTGAAGTATCCCTTGCTCCATCCTTCCACTATTGTGGCGTTGACGCCTCCATCGGAGTACACTCCTGCGATCAGGTAGGCGTCATCTATGTACTCGGATAGCCGTGGATTCGTGAAGGCGGAGTAGTTGTTCTTCTCTAGTACGATGTCTCTTTTATCCACTTTCGATGGCTTCTGGGAACTGGTTGTATTCTTCGATGTTATCTTTTACGTATAAGGTGGCGTCTGGGTTCTCGGTGTAGAGTTTATTGATGTTGTCGGGTAGGTTTTCCCTTGTCCATGGTGTGGGTTTTATCCATATTATCTGTCCACCGTTATCTCTGTACTATTGGGCGAAGTCGTTGAGGCGTGGCAACATTTCTCTTATCTTTTGGAAGTGGATATCTCATTCATGAATCTCGTATTCTTTGCTACAGTATCCTTTGACGGCGTCAATTATCACTAATGGGCAGTCGCTCATTGGCTGGGGTAAGGGAACGGGTGTCATGCATAGAAACCCGATGATGTGAAGATAAAATCGCCGGTATCATACCGTCTCACGTAACCATGCGTCTCAATTTTCCGCAATATAACAAAGAAAATTGTGAATAAAGAATTTAGGGTACTAATTTTTTGGGTGCTGTTTTTCGTATAAAGGCTTGACCTGATTATAGAGATACTCAAAGAACTCACCAAACGTAGGCACATTCATTCTTTCTCTATACTCGTAGGCTAATGGTTCTGCCTTCTCCCAATTTATCATCACAGGTTCAGACATCAAATCATTAACCAGTGATGCATCTATCAAACCTTTACTAACATAAACACCCAATCCCTCATAGTACCTACCAATGATCATCAGTTTAGTCCAAGCCTCATCTCCATACTTTTCGTAAAAGGTATCTATGTCGGACATATCGTAGGACTGTATCTCAACTTCCATTTCTACGAATTCCTTGTCATGATAGCGGTTGTATACTGACTGGAAGAGTTGTGCTTGTCTGGTTTCGAGGACTATTTTTTGGTTTTTCTGTTGATTCTGGAGTATTAACAGGTAGTAGGTTATTCCTATTATTAGACTCAAAGTTTGGAGAGTGCTTAGCACCAACTGATAGGTAATTTCAACCATCATTCATTCACAAAATAGAGTTATCCATAATTGATGATAAAATCATCGACAAGATGCAGTTTCATGTAACAAGCATATTGGATCAATCTCTTTTTAACACTCAACGCACTCTCTCTCCTACCCATGGAGCGACAACCCCTACTAATCGAGGGCAAGGAAGCAAAAGCAATACTATGCATGCTCAAAACCAACGTCCACGACCACACAATATACAGGGTAAAACTAGATGAACTCAGATCCCTCGTCGAATCACTTGGAATAGAGGTTGTCGGAGAAGTAATCCAGACCAGATACAGACCATTCGCAAAATACCACCTAGGAAGCGGAAAAGTCAAGGAAGTGAGACGAAAAAAAGACCGCCTCGAAGCCAACGTCATCATCTTCTACAATATTCTCAGGAGCAGCCAGAAGCTCAACCTCATAATGGCGCTGGATACTGAAGTCATCGATCGGTATGAGTTAACCCTGGAAATATTTGACCAGATGGCATCTGATACACTGAGCAAACTCCAGATCCAAGCAGCTCGCCTTGAGAAACAGGCTCCATTCTACAAACTACAGGCATCCATCAACTATCGCCATGATAGGCCTTTCTTCAGGGCAGGCGGTGAATACGCTTTCCATGGGCAGCTCAGGGAGGTTAGTCGCAGCCAGTCCAGGATAAACGAGGAAATAGATAAGCTGATGGAGGAGAAGGGTCAACGTATCTGGAAGCGTAAGAATGAGCTAGGGTACCCTATTGTTTGTATCGCGGGGTTCTATAACGCCGGCAAGACGAGCCTATTCAACACGATAACCGGGGACACGAAACCCGTCAGCAACCGCCCATTCACGACCCTCAGCAGCAAGTATCAGCGTAGATTCATCGACTATGAGACATCTGTTCTCTTCATAGACACCATCGGCTTCATGCTGGACCTTGATCCTCGCCTCATCCAGAGCTTCAAGCTTAATTTGCTTGATATCAGGAGCAGCGACGTGGTAACCCTGTTACTGGACATCACTGACCCATTGCTTACTCTCCAGCTCAAGATCACGGAGGGTATACGTCTTTTGAAGACGATAGGTGTGCATCGGAGTAGGATAATCCTCGTATTCAATAAACTGGATCAAGCCCCAGAACTTGAGGAAAAGATCGGAGAGGAGCTGAACCTCGATATCTATAATATCCCCTGGATGTGCGTCTCAGCGCAGGACAAGATAAACATACAGAAATTCCTCGAATTAATCGCGAAACGAGTAAAATACCTCAAGGAGAACCCACCAGACGTAATAGAGCTCTCCTCTTTCAGGAGAGCCGAGACAGCCGTAAACAGGGTACTGGCCACATACCCAGACGTTGACACATCAAGATACCTCCCACCATTCAACAGCCTAGTCAGAACCGTTCTCAGCCAGAACACCTCAAGCCCAAACACGGCAACAGCGTACAATCAATTAGCCGATCAAATAGGCATCAACCCCTATGATATC
>CAZVMT010000014.1:0-20827 GCA_964628765.1 uncultured Candidatus Bathyarchaeia archaeon
TCTCCTCGGTATCAGGTGATTTGCTGTATGAGCTCTTCAGGCTCTGGTCAGGTTTGGCGTAGGAGTAGTCGTATTTCCATGGGTCCCCGGGCTTGACTACGCCAGAAGACTTTTCGAGACTTATCTCGTTTGCTAACTCCTTTGCGTATTCCTTGGAAAGAAGCCCCTCCCAAGGTACATTTGCATAATATGGGTCTCCGTAGAAGTTCATCCTATCCGTGAAAGCTCTCTTCTCAGCCTCGGCGAGGATGTGATAGTACTGAGTTGTATCATATGTTAAGGCGTCTCTGTCGAACTGCTCCAAGATATTGAGGGTGTGACCGACGGTCATCCCCCCGTGGGCATATGGTACGAGTTGAACTTCATATCCCCTGAAAGTGGTCATCGCTGGTTCGTAGACCCTTGCCTCATATGCTGCCATATCCTCCATGGTGATCAAACCCCCGTTTCTCTCCATGTCCTCTACTAGGGCTTCAGCGATCTTGCCCTTGTAGAACTCGTCCCTACCACCCTTCGCGATAAGCTCAAGGGTTCTCGCGAGGTCTTTATTGAAGAAAAGGTCTCCTTCCTTGAGAGGCTGATAGAGGGCTTTGCAGAGGAGCCTTACCCCTGCACCGTTCAGCCTATCCAGGCTGCTGGCAATGGCTTTCTCTATGTAGCTGTCTACCATGAAACCGTTCTTAGCGTATCTTATGGCGGGGGCGGTTACCTCTTTAAGGGTCATGGTTCCATATTTCTCAAGCGCTAACGCCCACGCGGCTAGAATGCCGGGAACACAAGCGGTCTTGTGTAGGGCAGGCGTCCAGTCGTAGTCCTTTATGTTTTTTGGAGCCATAACGTAACCATCTATGACGCATCGTTCTCCTGACCTAAGCCTGATGTTTATTACTCCTCCTCCGCCTATGCTGTTCATGAAGGGCTCTACGACGCCTATCGCGAAGGATGTAGCGGCCCCTGCGTCCACGGCGTTTCCTCCATTCATGAGCATCTCGACTCCAGCCTGTGATGCTAGTCTGTGAGCTGAGGATACAACACCGTTGTCTGCGACGACTTCTTTCTTATCAACTATCCAAGGATCCATATCATACACTAGAAGCAAATAGTAATTTAAAATATAAAACAATTTTTAGTAAGTTATAAGGTCAAATCATGATCCAGATAAAAAAAGGGTTTTACCCACCTAGCAGTATCTTGTCTTAACTTTCAGGCAGTATCCCTGACAATTTCCTAACTCAAATATCTTACAGTCCTTGCAATAAGACGGCACAGATTCTCTAAAGCTCTTGGTGGCTACGAGGAATTTCTTTATCATTTCTTGGGCGCTTATCTCCCCCACCTTGTATGATGGGATTAACCCAATGGTCGAGACACAGGTACTTACGGAGAGATCTGGGAAAACCTCAAGATCGGGTTGACATATGGTTTTAATGGCCTCGGTGAAGAGAATCAGATACCGCCATTCACTTGTAGTGAATATACATGGGGGTAGAACGCATTCTAATCCTGGTTTAACGCCAGCCGAGACCGAGTCCTTCAAGAAACTCATGAGGTTCGGTTTAAGTTTTTCCAGTTCCTCAAATGGGATGTGAACGTTTGTTTCACCTGCTGAAGGATGGGATGGTGCGTATCTTATGTGGGAACACCTGTACTTTTTAGCTAGGTCTATTATGTATTGGTAGTCGAGGTTTTGCTTGTAGAAGTTAATTGCAAGTTGAAGTGAGAAGCTGTGTATATCGAATGGCTCATCCTTGATGAGCTTGTCCTCTCCCTTCCAGCGTAGTAGCTCTAGGTTTTGGTTCAGTCTATTCCATTCTTCCTCTGTATATGAACTAGGGTGGTTAACGTTCACCAACCAAATCGTATCGACGATTTTGAGGACTTTTCGATATATCTCGGGGTCTCCAAGACCATTCGTAAGTATAGTCCTGATGAAAATGCCTCGGCTCTTCAGCTTTTCAACTATTTTTGTGATGTCGGGGTGTAGCATAGGCTCACCTCCGATCAACTGTACAAAACCTATCTCAGATTCCTTAAGCCACTTTATGATTTTATCAAGATCTCGAAGAGAAAGGTACTGGGCATCTTGGGGTGTATCTGTTATCCATTCCTTCACACAGCAATATGGGCATCTACCCGAGCACAAATTCGTAATGTAGAGATTAGCTCCACCACGATACACGAGTCTCTGACCCTGTTTTGGAGAGAACATGATTGTACTATTACTTCTATGATGAATATAAAATATCTAGATAAACATTCACTAAAAAATATCGAATGAAGTAATACATCTAAGAAATAATAGAATAAATAAAAATAGAGGGGATTATTCTTTCTTCAAGAATTTGTCGTAAGCGATGACAAATACAAGACTCAAGACCGCGATAGCGATGCTATAGTTGACGTTTTCAGGAAGCGCTAAGAAGTCGATCCTACCGATGATGGCATTAATTCTGAAAGTAATTACAGAACCAAATGATGCTCCCAATGCTCCCATGATGGCATATCTTCCAATTTTACCTATAGATTCCATCGGCCCACTCCTAAGTTTCTCTGTAAACAAGAAGTATGCGAGGGACGTTATTGTGCCGATGATGATTATGAGGTTGGAGATTATTGTCATGGCGTCACCACTGAATATGGGTATAAAGTTAGCCGTCATTTGCTTGACTACTTGTGCGCCAATGGCTCCATTAATAGCTAGTCCAGTGCCTGTGCCAATTACTACTGCCATAGGATATCGATAGACCCATCTGTAGTCCGGTACGAATCTTGCGAACAGAGCTAATCCAAGCAATATAGATATTGCGTACCATGGTTTTCCTGAGATTGTAGGAGTCCATGAGGCTTTAACTAAAAAGCTTATGATTTGCACTGTCGACCATCCTGTAGATGATCCAATGAGAAGATAAGCTCCAATTTCGTAAAGAGGATTATCTCCATATGCTAGAGTACAGATGAATATCGTAAAGGCTACGGGTAATAGTATTGTCAATAATGATGCAATGCTCATTTTTCTACACCTCTCGATTTCAGAATGAAATAAACCACGTTGCTAATGATTAGCAGAATTGTGAGGGATAGAGCCGCCAATGAACCTGGTTCGGTTTGTTTGGTGGCTTCTCCGACGTAACCAGAGATGTACTCCAACTGGGCACTACCGTCTACACCAAAAGATGCGACGGAAACCTGTCCAGATTGTAAGTATGGCATCACTGATGGTTTATTGATCGATACGGCTATTACCACAAGGGGGGTACCGTAAACCTCTTGCCACTGTCGTAGCATGTAGGTAAATATACCTCTTGAACCGTCATTCCATACAACAAAGTCGAAGTCGCTCCCATCATCAATGTCTTCAAGCATAGGTAAGCTACTAAGTGCATTGCCATAGGCATCATCAGATACAAAGTCTTTCACTCCACTTGCAATGGCAGCTACAGTTGACTCTGCGTCAACAAGATAACCTAAATTGACGTAGTCTTCACCGTATACTGGTTTATCGTCTGCTGGGAATTGATTAAGTACCCATTTCATCATTTGCTCGTGGAGAGGAGCTGAGTCATCTCTCATATGGAAGAATACTATTTTGCAGTTTCTCTCAAGTAGTTTGAGTATTGTGATCTGGTGTGCAGATCTCAACTGCGGAATAGTTGATGGGTCACTAGCTAACTCGATCGCTACTACGGAGCCTTCCGGAACAGTAGTAATGAAATCATAGTAGTCCCTAATTTCAGAGCCGATTGGAATTGGCAAGCCTAATGGTCTCACATACGGTATCAGTAGTGAGATAATTAAGATCGCGTAGATTATCTTACTATCAAGATCTCTGATCTTTGTCAGTATAGAGGTTTCAGACATTTTATTCTGCCCCCATCCATGATCTCTCCAAGCCAAGGATAATCCTTAGTCCAAAGGCAATAATTCCTATGCCTATACCGATAGTCAATCCTCTTTGTCCAGCTACGTTGATGACATTCGATATGAATGTATTCGCTGAAGTGAAAACGGGCGAGATAACGCCTGCTATAGGTGTAATCCCGAAGAAAACCAGGATTCCACATATAACCAGTATTCCGCTCTCTAGATTCTTGATCTTAAACGCCCTGTATGCTGCAGAGCAGACCCAAAACGCTAGCAGAGCGTAAGTAGTTGCAGTCAATGGTCCGTATATAGTATCGTAGATCCATAGGAACTCTGGACTACTTTGTCCCAATCCTAAGCCTACGAGTATGAAGAGGGCGAGCACTCCTAGAAGAGAAGCGCTGTAAAGCATCCGAGAGTCTTTCTTTATCACGTTATTAACGTGTTGTCTTACGATCCCTATCAACCCAAGGAATAGTGCAAACCCAGCTATAATGGATGCAAAATTCGTAATTTCGCCTGCTAAATTTGTAACAGCGGCGAACCCGAAAAAGTTCCCCATTATGACTACGACTGCACATACGAATCCTACGATGAGAGGTCCAATTGATTTATGACTTGACATTTTTTTTCCTCCTATATACTGAACCAACTAGCTACATCTATTCCAACTTGGGTTAGAATCACGCCAATGAGCGTAATTACTATAACAGCCATTTTTATGATGTCTTGCCCAGCTATCGCTCCCACAGATACTGGATCCTTGCTGATATATGCTCCTAGAGCATAGATCTCTTCGCCAAGGAGTGAATAATCACACCCTGCTACGAACCAGCACAGCTGTGAGAATGAATCTGTTCCTCCGACGGACATTGCTCCCACTCTATTCGCCGTCTCAACTACCATCAATCCTGCATGGTGATAGCTGCCAAGGAAGATTGCTCCTCCGACGTTTTCATTCATCAGAATCGACATTACGCCTGCAGAGTATGCTCGAGAAACTTGAGATAAGTATCTGATATTATCTGGGTTGTAAGCGCTCGGGTTTCCTTCCATTAAAGCTGCCTCTCGCATTACTTCCCCCAATACGTTGTATGCGGTATGAGAGCCTGTAGGAAGAATTAGATTTAAACCTAATTCGACAGTTCGTCTTGCCACATAAGGAAGTGTTGCAATAGCTGCGAGAGAACCCGCTGAACTAGAGGATTCAAGTGTACCTGTGCCATGGGTAAACACAACGTTTTTTCCCATCTCAACAGCTCTTCCAAGAACTTCATCAATTGCGTCGACAGCGGGTAGCCTACGGAGATTTGGCATTTTACCGCCAACACTCTGCTGAATATAATAGTATACTATTAGAAAGCTAAGCATCAAAAGTATAAATAGCATTACTTTGCCAGTTACTAGTCCAAACATTTTTTTTCCCTTTTTTATTTTCGTATTAAGTATAATACGACTGAACATATTTTATATGTTTAATTATAAAAAAGCATCGAAGAATTATATTGCTTATTCCCGCGGTAACTTAAATTAACTGTTCATGCATTAAAAAATCATGATGACTCAAATCCATCTGAATAGACTTGGCATTTTACGCGGTACAAGTCAAAGATATGATAAATAATCTATCAAGACTTCATCTTCCTCTGATACGTTTCTATAAAAATAAAAGGGATTTTAGTTCGATGATCGAACGTGATCGACGAGTATCTTCATGCAGTAATCCCCTAACTCCAAGCCCTCATCTTGAGATAGTTGACGCAAAGCATCATACTCGTTTGAATCCATCCCAAAATTGATTCTGACTACTTGGAGTCCCTTTGGTGCGCCTCTTTTCTCTTTTCCGCTAATCAAACGATCAACAGATTTCTTAAAGGCGTCGAATCCATTTTCCTTAGACTCAACGGCGAGCATTTTCTCCTGTTCCTCGGATAGGTTCATCCTGGCAACCTTTAGAGCGTAAATAAATGGGATGCTTCCTTTTTGAACCTCGTCCTGTAACTCATTCGCCAAGTCATTCATTCGAACCCATTCACTAAGAGTGGACTTTGGCTTACCTAGTCTCCTAGCATATTCACTTAGACTGATATCGCCAAACTCTAACCGTTTTTTTATCCATTTTCCAAGGGTCACTGGGTCTATGTTTTTCCTAAAGACGTTTTCACTAATACTAGCGTCTAAAGCTTCTTCATCGTTTAATTCCGTAACTATGCATGAAACTTCTTGTTCACCGTTTTGCTTCATGCTGAAAAATCTTCTACGACCGATGAATACTTCATAAAGTTCTCCAGTTGGTCTAACCACAATGGGTTGGAGCATTCCGAGGGATTCAACGTTCTTAATAAATTCTTGATCCTCTTCGTCGCCGAATTCATGGTCCACTCGCACATTAAGATTACTTACATATAATTTTTCTATGGGAATATTTTCTATCAGCAAAGTCGTCAAACCTCTGATAACTTTAAAAAGTTACAGTTAATAAGTTATATATCTTTCCAAATAGTCCAAAGTTACTTATAAATATCTTATAAGAATTATAAACCATGGAAGCTTTAAATCTTGATAGATTTGATAAAAAAAGGTTGAATGATATTAAAACCAAAACTTATGATCAAATTCATTTTAGCGCCGATGAAGAATCCCATGGATTAGCTCTGCATAAAGAGTCAATTGTTATCGATTCACATTTTCCAGGGATGGGCATCAAACCTCATTCCGAGAATACGATAAAAAAAATGGAAAAAATGATTAATGAAGGAGTATCATTCGGAGACCTCAATACAGAACTTGAGAGGATGATACACAAGGATATTATTCAAGACCCTCAAATAAGGAAAATCTATCTAGGCTCATGGGAAAAATCAGGTGTAACCTGCGCGAATACATGTTTATGGCCCCCTGGAGCCCCAGGGTTAAACGGCGCCATTGAGAAAATAGCGGAATCCAAGAATCGGATCGACAATATCAAAGATATAATTCACGTACTCTGCGCAGATGATATTAAAGAAGCGAAAAAGACGGGAAAACATAGCGTCTTATGGAATTTTGAAAACGCGAACGTTATTGGAGGTGGATATGATGTCAGAAATGAACTTAACAACCTTGATCTCATATACTATCTCGGGATCCGCGTTCTCACATTAACATACAACTTTAGAAACTTCATAGGTGACGGCTACCTAGAAAGATACCAATCCGGCTTGTCCCATTTCGGCATTAAAGTTGTTGAAAGGATGAACCAACTTGGAATGCTTATAGATGTTTCACACTGCGGATTCCAGACTACCCTTGACGCAGTTGAAGTATCCAAGGTACCCATCGCTACCACCCATACAGCTAGTAGAACATTGAGTGACAACCCCAAATGTAAAACAGACGAAGAACTCTTGGCAATCTCAGATAAAAACGGGTATATTGGAGTCTGTATGAGGCCTCAATTTCTAGGTAGAGAAAATACGTTAAATGATTTTCTAGATCACTTAGATTACATAATTGAACTCGTAGGCGTCAAACACGTTGGGATTGGAACCGCAAACGCATACAGACCATTCGGCTCAAAAATCTTCCCAGAGTTAAACCTGAAAGGAGTAAAAAATCCAATAAGCGGATCTGATTGGTGGCTAAGTGGTAAATATGTCCGGTCTTTAGAAGCCCTTGACGCTATCTTAAATGGGTCAATGACTTGGATCAACTGGCCTTATTTTACTGTATCTTTGGTGAACAGAGGCTATTCTGATAATGAGATCAAACAAATTATTGGTGGTAACTTCTTAGATATCCTTGAAACAGTCGTAGGCTAGACTAAAGAATAATCTCTAGGTTTGAACCCTAGATTTTCTATCTTACTCCTATATCACTGAAAGCCGATTCATCATCCCACCGGGTCTCATAGATTAATTCAGACAGAGAGTGAATTATCAAGGAATAAATGAAACGAGAAGGCTCTATATTGGCTAAATAGCAATACCACTTAAGAAACTCAAAGACATTTTTCGGTAGCTCCAGATCAAGCTGTAGTTTCACTATATCTTCGTCTACTGTTTCTTTTTGAACATTTATCTCAGTACTACTGCGTTCATTAGCCTTCATTCTATGTTAATATCCGACTTATAGAGAAAAGCCTTCTGTATAAATTTATGCAAAGAATATCTCGCCAACATAGTTTACAATGACTTTTCCGGATAGTACAACAATACTTTTATAAATTAAATTTAAATTAAATACATGGGGTATGTACTGAAAGGGCATCAACGCTTTCATAAGATTCTTCCTAATTACCCCAACATTCAAAAAATAATAGTCTGAATAAACATAATTAGCCATAAATCTCGCAGCAGTTGATTTAATATATAGCTTTTATACGTATCTCCCTTAGGTGATTTAAATTAAAATAAATCGAGATAAATGTATAAAATGCCAAAGCTGTGTACCATACTGTCCAGTTAAAGCCATTAAAGCCTGCGATGGTGAAGTCGATATAGATGAACAAATGTGTGTTGACTGTGGCGTCTGTATCAGGGCCGGGGTGTGCAAAGTAGAGGCATTATATTTCCCAGAGACACCGTGGCCAAGGTCAATAAGAGCTGCCTTCAGTGGCGGAGGGTTTTCGTTTTTCGTCCCAGGTAAAAGATATGGCCCAGATGGTCGACGGTTATATAAACGGCTGGAGGATAAGATGCCTCTTCCTTGGATGTCCTTCAAGGAGGTAAAAGAGAAACAAGTAGGGTTTGGCAGTAGAGGCACTTCTGAGATGAAGACCAACGATGTGACTGGTAGGTTCAGGGATGGTGAGGTCGGAATCGCATGCGAACTTGGCAGACCGGGGGTTGGATTCTGCTTTAAGGACCTTGAGAAGGTATCGATGGCTCTCGCAGATGTGGGCGTGGAGTTCGAGCCCGAGAACCCTGTCTCGGTTTTTCTGGACTTTGAGACTGGGAAAATAAAGGAGGAATTTAAAGAGATCAAGGAAGAGAGAGCGTTGTCAGCTATAATCGAATGCAAGGCCCAGATGGAGCGGACTCCTGAGATATACGCTACTATACTGGAAGTGGCTCAGGAAATTGATACAGTGTTCAGCTTGGACCTGATCAATAAGTGTAGTGACGGTACACAACCTCTTAAAAAAATCCTTGACGAAGCAAATATACCAGTTAGGATTAATGGTAAGACCAACATCGGTCTAGGGAGGCCTCTATTCGAATGACTCACAGCAACCACAGGAGAGGATCACGAGAATCGCTGATGGGTGACTGGGTGGTTTTCTCCGCTCCAGGATCAGAGCTACAGGGTGACGCTGTCAAGCATAAAAAATTCCTGGATATATTGACAAAATATGAGCCAGTAAACTGTAGGACAAATACGGGTATAGAGGGGGAGAGTAAACGCCTTAGATATGTGAAGAATTGGATCAAGCAAAAAGATAGCGGAGTACATGAGTCTGCTACTCTTGAAGAGATCATGATTAATCAAACCCCCAAGGGAGGCTCTGCTGTCTACAACAATAAAGAAGCGGTCCAGAAGGTTGTCAATGAACTCGTTGAAGCCGATCTGGGTTTCTCGATCGTGATTAGCGGTATCTTCGATGAAGTTATTGATATATGTGAGAACGCTGGCATCAAGCCTCACACCGTCAACTACTCTGGGGGAATACTTGGAGATGTAACGCTCCTACCAGATCCCAAGATACTTGAGATCACCACAATGTGCGGGCACCACTTTGTGGCTGCAGGTCTAGCAGAACACCTAATAGAGAGAGTAAAACAGGGGAAGATGACGGCTGAGGACGCCTCTATCGAGTTGGCTAAACAGTGTACATGTAACTGGTTCAACGCGGATAGAGCAGCCAAACTAATCAAAGACATCGTCTCAAAATAACCTCCACTTCATTTCTTTTATCCACTTTTTAGGCGCGTTTCACTATCCTGTTCTGCCATGTGATTTGTTGTATATTTCTCATCCTAGTCGTGGCGATCCAGTGTTGAGTTTTATTAAATATTATTAAATATCCATAATACCAAGAATTCAGAAGGAGAGATTGCCATTAAAATCAATCAAGAAAAATGCGTGGGTTGTCTAAGCTGTATCCCATATTGCCCAATGAGGGCGATAAAGAAAAACGATAAAGATAGACCAATAAAAGTCACCATAGACCAGGATGAATGCGTTGAATGCGGGGTATGCCTGAGGTCAGGCGTCTGTAAAACAGATGCTATATATTGGCCTAAGCTGGAATGGCCCAGAGCGATTAGACAGGCGTTCAGCGCGGTTCTAATTGGTTATGATATACTTGATGAAGTTGGAATCCATGGCTATGTCGTTACCTCTGGAGAAGCTGGAGTGGGAGGAGGGAGAGGGACATCTGAGATGAAGACCAATGACGTCACTGGCAGGTATGGTGATGGGGAAGTGGGGATAGGTGTGGAGTTCGGAAGACCCTGCGTCGGGTTCCACTTCAGAGATGTCGAAGAGATCTCCAAGGCATTGGTAAAACACGGCGTCGAGTTTGAACTACAGAATCCACTCACTATGCTCCTAGATTTAGAGACTGGTGAAATCAAATATGACGAGGTTCGCGACGAGAAAGCCATGTCAGCTATACTTGAATTCAACATAAAACAAGAGCAGACGCCAAAAGTGGTCAAGACCCTCCAGGAGAAGTCGAGGGGGCTCGATACGGTGATAACCGTAGACATCATTAACAAGTGCAAGGACGCGACTATACCGGTGCTCCCTATACTAGAGGAGGCGGGAGTAGATATCAGGATTAATGGTAAGACTAACGTTGGTCTTGGGAGGCCGCTCATACCATGACCCACAGTAACCATCGAAGGGGAAGCCGAGAATCACTCATGGGTGACTGGGTCATCTTGGTGAGAGGCGACACCGGGGGACACCCCGATAAGATGAAGGAACTCATCAGGATCTTCGGGAACCACAACCCCGTGGGGTTGGTTAAGAGACGTTCTCTCCCTTCGTTAAGGTATATGAGGAACTGGAAAGAGGGCTTGGGTTTAGAAGAGCTGATGGAGGACCCGGATCCACCGATTTACGCTGCCGGCGTATATGAGAAGAAGGAAGATGTCGAGGGGGTACTACATGATCTCAAGATAGCTGACCTAGGGTTTTCTATCGTTGTCAGCGGGGTCTTCGATGAGGTGTTTGATATCTGCAAGAGAGTTGGAACAGGGCCACACACGGTTAACCTGTCTATGGGAACCCTCGGTAAGACTGAGCTTATCCCAGAAGGCAAGATACTGGATGTTATGACTATGTGCGGTCACAGCCTCGTAGGAGAACCACTCATACGCCATGTAATTAATCAAGTTCGTATTGGGAGGATGACCCCAGAAGAGGCTGGACTGGAACTCGGGAAACAATGCGTATGCAACTACTTCAACCCGGTCCGAGCTTCAAACCTAATCAAAGAATATTTGGAAACAAAAAAACAGACAAACTAAGGTGAAAAAATGGAAAACAACAATTATAGTAAGATGAGCATGCTCGAAAGCTCATTATTCGCGGCTAGAGCCGCCAAGGTTCTATGTTCCGCAGTATTCGTTTCAGGCCGTGACCCGGATGAAGCCCTGAGAAACAGCGTGTTATCCGGCACGAGCGTACTGACGGTACCCGAGGATGTCTTCTCCCAGATCGATATCGATTACGAGAAGAAGGAAGTCCACATAAAGTTGAATGACGCGCCGACTCGTACAGCCAGATATTATGGTGATCAAGGATGTGTCATTATACCCCACGATGGTACCGATGTCTTCTTCAAACCAGTCAAGGTTGAGACATCCCTGCCGGACGCAGATACCCTGCCATGGCCCATGGGGGACAAGATTGAAGATGAGGGATTCCCCGAGGAGATAGATAAAGCCAAG
The DNA here is from genome assembly GCA_964628765.1 of uncultured Candidatus Bathyarchaeia archaeon. Taxonomy (GTDB): domain Archaea; phylum Thermoproteota; class Bathyarchaeia; order TCS64; family TCS64; genus RBG-16-57-9. The sequence goes on from CAZVMT010000014.1 coordinate 11,742, forward strand.
CTGGATGAGGCGGTTGACGCTGCGTTCAGTAGCCCCGATTGCTGTACTGTGGCGTTTATCGTCGTCTACAAGGGCAAGATAGTAGCGGAGCGCTATGATCTCGGTATCAAGAAAGATACTCAGCTTGAGAGCTGGTCCATGGGGAAGACCATTACGGCTGCATTGATTGGCATACTTATACAGCAGGGGCACTTCGGTCTCTGGGACCCCGCCCCGATACCAAGCTGGCATGTTGGAGATGACCCACGATCGAAGATCAGGATCGCGGATCTCCTCCACATGAGCAGTGGACTCAAATTCATTGGAGCCGGAGAGCCCCGGGAAAAATGGGAACGAGGAGTACCCGATCATCTCTACGTCTACAGTGGAGCCATTGATGTGTTCCAGTTCTCCATAGGCAGGCCCGTAGAGTATCCACCTGACACGGTTGGAAGATACAGGAACTGTGATCCACTCAGCCTCGGGTACATAATCAAGAAGACCGTAACCGAGCAAGGCGAAGAATACCTCTCATGGCCTCAGAAAGCCCTATTTGATCGCATAGGAATCAGAAAACAAGTCCTAGAACCTGATCCTTATGGTAATTTCGTTATGACGGGTTTTGACTATGGCACGGCTAGGAACTGGGCTCGCCTTGGTCTGCTATACCTTCAGGACGGTGTATGGGAGGGGGAGAGGATTCTGCCGGAAGGCTACTCCGAGTTCGTGAGAACACCTGCCCCAGCGTGGGAGAAACCCGAGTATGGAGGACTATTCAGGCTCAACGGTACAGGGATATGGAATCTGCCGAAAGAGGCTGCCTACATGTCAGGTGCAGGAGTCAACAGGGTGTTTGTGGTCCCGTCTCATGATCTTGTGATAGTACGCATGGGGCACTCGCGTGGAGGCCAGACGGGGGAGAAAGCCCTGAACGTTGCTGTCGGGAAACTCATGGCCGCGTTTAAGAGCTAGAATCTAGCCACTCTTAGGCTTTTTTTATCTATTTTTTCATCATATAGGTCTCATAGTATTGGCGAAAAATGGGGCTATGATCGGTATAAGCTAAAGGAAAAAATAGGGGGATTAACTGGGTTCGGTACCCAGATATCTCATGTAGGTTAGCGCATAGGCTTTCGCTGTTTTCACGAGATCATCGACCAAGACAAATTCGTTGGGGGCGTGACCACGCCTCTCAGCGCTGCTCATGCTGTATGCCGCAGCTGGCTTACCCAAGATATTCACATACCAGCTATAGTCGCTAGAACCCTGGCTACCAGTTACCCTTACAGGGTCCCCACCCCTAATCTCCTCTCCGGCTTCCTTCAATACTTTTACTAGCTCAGAGTCGGGGTCGCTTGCCACAGGGTGCATACCTGTTTTCGTAATCAGCTCGACATCAAGTTCAGGGTCCTCTGCTTTCAGCTGGTCTAGGACTTTCTGTATCTCGTCGTGGGCGTCTTGGAAGTTCTCACCTGGTGTGATGCGTCGGTCTATCGTGATGACGCATTTGTCGGGGAGGACGTTGATCTTTTCGCCGGCCTGAATCATGTTTATTGACATCCTAGCCTTTCCCGTTAGTGGGTGTGTCCTTACGTTTACCTTGTCGGCGAGCTCTTGTAGCTTTGTTATTACTTTATTCGCCTTCACGATGGCGTTGACGCCTTTCTCCAAGCTGGCTGAGTGTGCACCTACTCCTCTGACGATGACTGTTGTGGCTAGTTGGCCATTGGCTCCAATCACCACCACGCTGCCATCTCTGCCTGCGCCTCCGTAGATCATGCAATCTGTGTCATCGAAGTAACCATTCTCCACAAGCCACCTGAACCCGTACTCGCCGCCGGTCTCCTCGTCAGCGACAACGGTGAGGACTAGATCCCCTTTCAAGGCTAGTCCAGCTTCCTTGATGGCATCTGCAGCGATGATCAATGGAGGGATGGGGAACTTGTGATCCTGTGATCCCCTACCATGTATCTCTCCGTTGATCATTTTTCCTTCGAAGGGTGGGTAGGTCCAGTTTGCTAGGTCTCCTACGGGTACCACGTCTGAGTGACCGTAGACCAGTAGGCTTGGTTTGCCCGTTGATCCCTTTAGTCGCCCAATGACGTTTGGCCTTCCTTCAGCCACCTCAACTAGTTCAACCTCAAACCCAGATTCTTTGAGCCTCTCCGCGATATATCGGGCGATAGGCCCCTCGTTTCCAGGTGGATTAACGCTCTCGAACTGAATTAATCTCTGGAGAAATGATGCGAGCTCATCTCTCTTTGAGTCTATTAACTCCAGAACCTTTTCTTCCATGATACACTCCTTGAAGGAAATGTTCGGTAATATATTTAGAATTTATTATTTAATTTCGAAAATAACATGAAACTATGCTGAAAAAAGCTCTAAAGTTATCATCACCGTCTCTAGGTTTTATATATGTAATAAATCAGCATAAACTCAGTCTGTCAGGAGGAATTAAAAATCAAAATAGATGAAAATAAATGCATAGGGTGCGAGAGATGCCTGCCTTATTGTCCTGTAGCAGCTATCTCAATACGACCCAGCCCCTCAAAATTTGGTAAAGTCGCTACCATAAATCAAGATAATTGCGTTGAGTGCGGAGCCTGCATAAGGTCTGGAGCGTGTAATACTAAGGCATTCTATTTCCAAGAAATGTCTTGGCCAAGAACTATTCGACCTCTTTTCAGTGGCGCAGGGCGCACACTGGTGTCAATAAACAAGGACCTAAAATTACCGAGGAGGAGCTTCGAAGATGTAATGGAAGATCAGAAAGGTCTCGGAGGTCGAGGTACAACGGACATGAAAACCGTTGACTTGACAGAGAATCTACCATATGGAATGGTTGATATCTCAATAGAGATGGGAAGACCTGCTCTAGGGGTATACTTTAGAGACGTTGAGAAAGTCTCGTCATCCCTAGCTCAAAATGAAATAGATTTCGATCCCTCTAACAATTTAACAAAGATCATAGATCCTAGCACGGGAAGAATAAAGAAAGAGTACAAGGATGTCTTGGATGAGAAAGTTCTTTCAGCAGTTATTAGATGTCGAGTGCCTTTTGAGGAGGTGGTTGATGTTTATGACGTACTCGAAAAGGTAGCTAGTAAGATAGACACAGTTTTCACACTCTTTCTAGTGAACAGATGTGTTGACGGCAAGATACCACTTATTCATACTTTAAAGGATCATGGTATAGAAGTAAGGGAGAATGGTAAAACCAACCTAGGCTTAGGGAGGTCTATATTCTCATGACTCATAGTGGTCACCGCTTAGGAAACAGAGCCTCTCTGTTGGGCGACTGGGTTATACTTGCCCGGATGCCCTATGATTATCCACCGGAGATCCAGAAAAAGATGAAGACCTTGGTGAGGATCTGCGCTCGACATAACCCTGTCTGCATCTCATCATATGATAGAGATGGTAAAGTCATCAGGTATATGGCTGGCTGGGAGGGGCGTCAAGTCAGTGGAGTCCACATATCTAGTAGTATTGAAGATGTCGCTAATGATCCAATACTGCAACATCACGCCGTCTATACGAACAAGGAGGATGTTTTGAATGTTGTCAAGGAGATAAAAGAGGCGGAACTGGGAATCCCAATAGTAGTAGCTGGCTTGTTTGACGAAGTATTTGATATCTGCGAGAAGATCGAGACTGAGCCTCACACAGTCAACCTATGTGTTGGAACATTTGGAAACTTGAAGTTACTGCCCGAACCTCACATTTTAGAGCTAGTCACGATGTGTGGCCACGGCATGGTTTCGTCAAACCTTGCTAGACATCTGATCGATAAAGTAAAGAAACGTGAAATGACATCTAAGGAAGCAGCTATAGAGCTCGGAAAACAATGTACCTGCAACATCCTGAATCCTATTAGGGCTGAGAAAATCATATCAGAAGCCACCTCTTAGATAACAAGCACTTACTCTTTTTTTGATTAGATCAAATTAACAAATATCTTTAGAGAGAATACGTGTAATATTGGTTCACTACGAGTTGCGCTTGAGGTGTAAAAAGTTTATTAAACTGATTATCCGTCAATCTTAGCAAAGGGTTGTTAATTATGGATATTGTAAAACAATTTTGTCCTGTCAAACAATGCACTTTCGGTAAGAATTTTCACTTTTTCGGCTACTATGAAAAACCACAATGGGATGTTTCTGGAAAATATCTGTTAGGGTTGGAGGTCCCACCGATAAAACGATACATGAATTATGATGATACGGCCACTATTGGGTTGATTGATCTGGAAAACCAATACAAATTCATACCACTTGCGGCAACAACAGCTTGGAACTGGCAGCAGGGGGCAGCCCTTTCATGGCTCGATTATTTCGACGACGGTAACTGGATTACGTATAACTCACGAAAGCAAGATAGTTCAGGATACGAGGCAGTATTGCTGAATATCAAAACCAGAGAAAAACGGAAACTTCCAATGGCCATTTATAATGTTACTTCCGACAACCGATTCGGACTATCCCTCAACTTCAAACGATTAAGATACACCCATCCCACGATAGGGTATGCCGAACCGGGTAGGGAGCCGCTCAGTGGCGGTCGGCCCGATGAAGCAAGTAAAGTCGCCCGGCCGCCAGATCATCCATCGGATGACGGGTTGTTCCGAATGGACCTAAAAACCGGAGAGATCAGATTAATTGTTGATTTAAAGAGCACGGTTAAAATTGGACATAACCCCAGTATGGATGGCGCCGTACACTGGTTTACCCACCCTGTACCCAGCCCTTCGGGACAACGGGTTTTATTCATACACCGTTACGCACGTGAGATCAGCAAACGGCATTATTGGTCATATCGTTTAATTACTGCGAGTATTGATGGAGGAGATGTTTACATACTTGATCACTCAATGAGCCCAAGCGCGCTAGCAGCACTGGACCCAAATATAGCAGAAGAAGCTGTTATAAAAGACAAGCATGAACACGGTTTTTCCCACGACCTTTGGCTAGATGAAAAACATCCGATGGCTTGGGGTCATCGTCCCGGAGGCGCTCATTATCATATCTATACAGATAAAAGTGATGAAGTTTCCATTTTGGGTGAAGACTGTCTAACGGAAAATGGTCATTTCTCGTTCTGCCCCATAAACCCTGATTGGATGGTCAGCGACTTGTACCCCGATGAAGAAAACATGCAGACACTTTTCCTTTATCAGATGTCCACGGGAACCCGTATCGATGTGGCCAGATTTTTTCATGATCCCGAGCAAGTCGGACACTGCCGGTGCGATCTGCATCCACGATGGAGTCGCGACGGCGGAACAATTTGTGTGGACTCGACCAATAACAAAGACCGCCAAATGTATCTTGTAGATGTCTCATCAATCACAAAGTGTTGATGAAACATAATTATGAACAAGATTTAAAATGGGGGAAATGTATGCATTGATGTACATTTCCGATAAAAACCACCATATGCCTTTGAATGGTGAAACCTTGCGAACCTAGTTAAAAATTGTATAAGAAATGCTATACGATCTAAGGATTCGCGTGGATAAATCACGACGGAAAGTGGTTTATTATTCTAAAGGAGAAAAGGTAACTTACTTTTTTAAGATAGGTAAATAAAAATTAATACGTCAGGAACGCAATATGAAGTCCTAACAGGATGAAGCGTATCTATGAGGTTAACAGAACCAGTTAGAAAAACAGATAAAGTCTATAATGACCGATCACTGGCTCGAATCCTAAGTTTTCATTGAATTAAAGGTATTATGAAATATGAGATTAATCACAGTTCAAGAAGGATTAAGCAGGAAGATTAAACGGCAACAGGAGCTTGCTGAGTATTCTGATAAAGCTCAGTTCCATTGTGGCGGTAACTGTTTTCACATAGGAGAGGTTTCCGCTGGGTGCAGGATGTGTTTTTCTTCCAAGGAGAATTTCTTTAACTGGCAGCTTCAACTCGGTGAGGATGTCGGTCTACCAAACGTCTGTCAATTCGACTGCGCCCAATGTTTCCCATATAACCCAAAACAGGTATCCAATCAATATACGGTTCCTTCTAATTGGGAGATAAAGGGGCGATGGAAAGAGAAGATAAAAAACTGGTATTATAGCCGGAGTAGATTGGATTTCTTGCTATATACCTTTACTGGGTCAGAGAGTGAACCATTGTTTTATCTTCCATGTATTGAACAATTCATGGATTTCTATGTCAATGAGATAGAGACCATTGACAATAGACGGGGATACTCCAAGGTTTATACAAATGGCGTATTATTAAACGATGAGAACATCCAGAGACTGAAGGATGCTAGAATAGATGAGTTAAGAGTCAATGTCTCAGCAAGCGGTTTCTCAGAAAAAGTATACAAGAACATGAAAAAAGCCGCTAAACACATTCCCATTATGTCAGTGGAGATCTCACTCTGGCCTTACTACCGTAATGATTTGTTTAAGATGTTGCCCATCATCAATGATCTCGGTGTAAGGCACCTAGATTTGTGTACGGTTGAGATATGGAATCAGAAACATCTTGATAAAGTGTCGAAGGTTCTTCCAGACGATACTAAGTATTTCCAGACTGGGAGCATGATGTGCATGGATGATGATGGAATGTGCGAGGAGCTGATGAAAGAAGTCATCGACAAAGAATACGATTATTCGGTTATTGATTGTAATGCATTTGTCAAGATAGCGTACAATGGCATCGCAATTGAATCCAATGAAATGACGTATGAGAAAGAACCATTCTACAAACCCCCATATCTAACCTAGAATTGACCAGGTCGATTCTAGTATTTTATAGCATATATTCTCTTTTCAAAAGTATTTTAAATTATATACTGTTACTTAGTTTACAGTTGGTGGATCAACATGAAGATAAATAGTGAAAAATGTACTGGCTGTGGCCTTTGTTTACCATACTGCCCAGTGGCAGCTATATCCCTTTACCCAGCCATGAACAAATTCGGTAGAGTAGCCAAGATAGATTTTGATGAATGCGTTGAATGCAGCGAGTGTAAAAAATCAGGTGTATGCCCGGTAGATGCTCATGAGATGCAGCCACTGGAGTGGCCTAGAACCCTGAGGGAGCTCTGGAGCAACCCACTCGGCGTCTTCCCCTGGACAGGCATCGGTGGGAGAGGAACCCAGGAGATGAAGACCAACGACGTGACTGGTAGATTCAAGGACGGGGATGTGGGCTTCGGCATCGAGCTGGGGAGACCAGGCATCGGGTCGCGTCTCAGGGATGTGGAGAAGGTCAGCGTCAAGTTGGCCAAGCTTGGGATCCATTATGAGCCTGATAGCCCGTGGACAAAGATCATTGACCCGATATCTGGTAGGCTCAAGTACGCTGATGTGGGTAACGAGAAGGTGCTCTCCTGTATCATCGAGTTTATAGCGCCTATGGAGAAGACGGTGGAGGTCTGGAATACGTTGATGGAGGCAGCTGAGGAGATTGACACTGTCTTTACCGTCAACATAATCAGCAAATGCAAGGATGGAGTGCCCATCTTGAAGCCCATTCTGGATGAAGCTGGGATTAAAGTGAGAATCAATGGCAAAACCAATGTTGGGTTGGGGAGGCCATTGATTCCATGACCCACAGTAACCATCGAAGGGGAAGCCGAGAGTCACTGGAAGGAGACTATATAGTTTTCACATCGGGAGCAGAGTGAATCAAGGACAGGGAGAAACACAGGAGACAAATAGAGATACTCATGAAGCATAACCCGACTCAGATCGCCACATCGACATTTGATTCTGGAGAACGAAAGCGACTCAGATACATCAAGGGCTGGGACAAGAGCAAGAACAGCGGTATCCATGAAGCATCTACCCTGGAGGAAATAAAGGCACACAAGGATCTTAGCGCTGGTTCAGGGATATACACCAATATCGATGACGCGAAAGCGGTGCTGAAGGAACTTGAGGAAGCTGATCTAGGTTTCTCTATGGTCTATTCTGGTATCTTTGATGAGGTCAAGAAGGCGTGTGATGAGGCGGGTCCGAAGGCATATATGCATACTGTTAACATGTCCGCGGAGACATTTGGTAGGACAGAGCTGCTTCCTGAGCCCAAGATACTTGAGATAACCACCATGTGTGGGCACCACATGCCTAATCAGTACTTGGTGAAACACTTGATCGAGCAGGTGAGGAGGAAGCGGATTACCGCCCAAGCAGCTGCGGTAGAGATGGCTAAACAGTGTACCTGTAACTTCTTCAACGTGGTAAGGGCTGAGCAGCTCATAAACGAATACTTGAATGAATAGACAAAGGGAATGTGAAAAAATGACTCATAGTAATCATAGAAGGGGAAGCCGAGAATCACTGGAAAAAGACTTCGTGGTATTGACGACTGATGGTGGACGACACAAGGACATCGAAAAACACACCAAGTATACCAAGATCTTGTTGAAACATAACCCCATCGGGATTAATACAGCAACATACGATGAAGGTGAACCCAAGCGGTTGAGATACGTGAAGGGCTGGGACAAGAGCAAGAACAGCGGCATGCATGAGGCGTATACGCTGGAAGAGATCAATGCATGTAAAACACTTAGAGCCGGTTCAGCTGTCTTCGCTAGTTACGAGGACGTGAAAGGGGTTCTTCAAGACCTTGAGGAAGCTGATTTAGGGATCGCTACTGTCTTTTCTGGTATCTTTGATGAGGTTCATAAGGCGTGTAGAGAGGTTGGTACCGGTCCGCATACTGTCAACATGTCCGCTGAGACCTTTGGTAGGACGGATCTACTTCCTGAGCCCAAGATACTGGAGATAACCACCATGTGCGGACACCACATGCCCAATCAATACTTGGTGAAGCATCTCATCGAGCAGGTGAGGAGGAAGCGGATGACCGCCCAAGAAGCCGCTGTGGAGATCGCCAAACAATGTACTTGTAACTTCGTCAACGTGGTGAGGGCTGAGCAGCTCATCAACGAGTATCTTAGCGAGTAAGATCATCCAACTTTTTTTCCTATTTTGTAACATGAATTAGCTAGGTTACTGGGCGTTCGAACATCGAACGGTTTTTTTTATTTAGGGTAGGAATCACATCTGGGGTACCCTTAGTTTAGGGTAATCTAGCTAAAAACCACGTTAATTTAAATTATTTCATCATGGTTGGGT
>CAZVMT010000014.1:20927-24932 GCA_964628765.1 uncultured Candidatus Bathyarchaeia archaeon
TTTAAATTAAATATCTAGTTGATGCATGACCCATACTTTACACCGAGTTGGAGACGAGAGATCATTAAAGAAAGACTACGTGATTTACGGTCTGTCCGCCCAAGACGCTGAATTGCATGATAGAGAGTACAAGCGAGATACCCGAGAAACCCATAGAAGGTTTATGGAGATCTGTTTTCGTCATAAACCAGTAAACGCTGGATGCATATATCCCACAGAAAACCCATACTCTAAGACCCTGGCAAAAGGAAACACTTGGAAGGAAATGGAAAGCGAGATCGTTCCCTTTACAGAGACCCTTGCGGTCTTCGATGACTCGAAAAAAGTCGAGTCAGTCATCAAAGACTTGAAAGAGGCTGATCTAGGGATATCAGTCGTGGTGAGCGGAGTCTTCAATGAAGTCTATGAGTGCTGTAAACAGACCGGGTTAACCCCACATACAGTGAATGTTTCTCTCGGAATCATGGGCGATGAAAACCAGAAACCAGAGGGGAAAAAACTGGATATCGTTACTATGTGCGGTCATGGACTGGTCTCAAGGTATCTCATTGAGGACCTTTTAGGTAAGATATCTAGGGGACAGGTCTCGGTCGCTGAGGCAGCGAAGACCCTTGGCTCACAGTGCGTATGTGGAGCCTTCAATACGGAGAGAGCCGAGGAGATTCTATCAGAGATAGTAGAGGAAAGGAGCGTGTAATTGTGGAGATCTTAGATAACTGCATAGGGTGCTTTCGATGCGTTCCCTATTGCCCAGTAGGAGCAATAAAGAGAAATGAAACAGATAACGTCGCGTACATTGAGCATGATGAATGCGTTGAGTGCGGGGTATGCAAGAACTCTGGGATATGCCCAGTACAGGCAATATATCAAAATGAGCTCATATGGCCCGATTTCTTGAAGGCTAAATGGAGTAGCGTCGTATATGTTCACCCAGAGACGAATATACAGGGGAGGGGCACTGATGAGATGAAGACCAATGATGTGACGGGGAGATTTAAACCCGGTTTCATTGGGGTTGGGGTCGAGTTAGGGAGGCCAAGTACTGGTGCGAGGTTTGAGGATGTTGAAAAGGTTGCTAGAGCATTGGCTGAATGTGGTGTAGCTTTTGAGAAGAATAACCCATTGACCAGTTTCATCGATGTAAACACCGGGATGTTTCTTGAGGAGTGGCAGGGGTTTCCCTTGGACGAGAGGTTTAGAAAAACAAAGGTAATGACGGTGATAATTGAGGCGATAACAAGAGACTCCAAGATGCTTGAGGTAATAGAGAGTTTGAAGGCTGTATCAAAGGAGATCGATACCGTGATGAGTGTTGAGGTAATAACCAAGTGCAGTGAAAATGGGGACATACCGATTATGCGGGTCTTGGACGAGAATGGGATAAAACATTACATCAACGGAAAGACGAACATCGGGTTAGGGAAACCAAGATACAATTTCCAGTAACATGAAGAACCAATAACAATTCCATAACTTATTTGAACTCTTTTTAGGCTCCGAAACAGGTATGAACCAGCTGGAAAACAAGAACCTTATATTATTTAAATAAATAGATTGGGCATGTCTACCACATTTGAGAATATTACTGACGAATTTATATCCCATTTAAGAAAGGAAGGGTTCTCAGAGAAATCAATACAATATTATGTCGAACAGGTAAATCTTGGTACGATCGAGTATCCAGATATCAAACATATCGAGATTGGAGAAAGAGGAGACATCATAGTTCTCTATATGAATCTATGCGAAGGTCCTTCGATACAGGATATGAAATTTAACTATGTGGGTTGCCCAGGGTTAGCTGCTTCATGCTCAGCGGTTACAAAGTTAGTGACTGGAAGAAAAATATCAGAGGTATCAGAAATCTCTGAAGAAGACGTATTGTTGGATCTTGAAGGTCTCCCTGAAAGTCATTATCATTGTACAGTGTTGGCGGTTAATGCATTAAAAACGGCTTTGGATAAAATAATGAAGAACAAGTTGTTAACCAAGGAAGAACACGATGAGTATGTTCATCTCTGTGGTTTATCGGGGAAAAAAGTCGATGAGCTTCCACCAACGGACTGCGAAGAATGTGATATGGTGAAAAAATGCGAAAAAGACCATATGATACTAGGAAAATGCTAACACGCAATCGAAAAAAGAATATAGGTCTAACTAGATCTATTATCGATTAAATTGAATTATAGATACAGAAGCAAGGTACTTGACTCCCTCGGGGTTAGGTCTTGGATTAACGCCAACAATTGGTCAACCGATATTGGGGGAACTTGGATTGATGACAGGGTCTTGGACGCCATGAACGAGGTAGCCAAGACCTTCGTAAACATGTATGAGTTGTTCAGTAAGGCAGATGCGAGAGTAGCACAGCTATGCGGGGTCGAGGAAGCCCACATTACAACTGGAACAGGGGCAGCCATGGAGCTAGCGGTAGCAGCCTGCATGGCAGGAAATGACTATGGTAACTGGATGAGGCTCCCAGATACAGGGGGCATGAGAAACGAGGTGGTGATGCCGAGGGGGCATGTGATAGCTTATACGCCTCAGTGGACGGCTTCTGGTGCGAAGCCCGTTGAGTATGGGCAGGCGGGGACCCTTGGCTCATTCAAGAAGGAGCTGGAGACAGTTATATCTGATAGGACGTGTTGTCTCGCCTATACTTTGTCTTATAATACTGTGCCAAGGGGGATCATACCATTGGAAGAGGTGATAGAGGCTGGTGAGGCTCATGATATACCCGTCGTGATTGATGCTGCCTCGGATGTTCCACCCGTAAGCAACCTCCATAAGTTCACTGATATGGGCGCAGACATCGTCTGCTTCAGTGGGGGGAAGGCGATAAAGGCACCGAACAATACAGGCATGATGCTAGGGCAGGGAAAAGGGAAAAAGATCATTGAATCCGTGAGGGCTCACAGCTTCCCCCATCATGGCTGGGGGAGGGGTCATAAGATTAGTAAGGAGCAGATTGTTGGCCTCGTTACCGCATTGGAGATCTTCATCAGGGAAGGAGACTCATTGTATGAGGAGCAGATGGAGACAGCCAAATATTTCCTGGAGCAACTAGGTGAGATCCATGGTTTATCGGTTAAGATCATACCAAACGATGAGACATATCATGAGCACCCGATCATGCCCCACGTACCCAGGGTCTTGATGGAGTGGGATAAGAAAGAAGTCGGGTTCACGGCGCGGGAGCTTGACCAGGCTGTCTCGGTGGATGATCCGCCGATATTCCTGAGAAACCGCCACTACTATAACTATTATACGGACAAGGAGTGGAGGCTGATAGACACATTTTACCTCAGGGAGGACGAGAAGGTCATCGTGGCTGATAGGCTTAGAAAATGCTTCACAAGATAAAGCGGTGGCATAGCTGAGCTTGAAAGCTCCAGCCATGTCCAATCACTCTTGTAGATGGCTGAGCCGTTGGATGCTGTCTTGAGTCTTGTTGATCCTAGGTGGTCAACGTGATAATACTTTACTATGCCCGATGAGTTCGAAGCAATGTGCATGCCACCAGCGTAGATATGCTTCTCATGTGTTTATCCACTGATCTCGTCGATCACAGTCAAGCCACTGTACACGTAGTCAATGGTTCCCTCAAAACTATCCCAGATTCTGACTCTACGCCCACCGGCTTAATAGATGTACAACGCTGAGGGTGATCCATCTTTCCTTACCTTGGTGAGCCTGTTCAACGTGTCATATGTATAATTCCACGCACTGACTCCATCGTGCTTGTAGACCATGTTACCGTTACTATCCCAGTCAAAACCCAAACCAGTAGCGGAGACCTGCCGATTCACACTATTATAGGATATAAATCACTATGAGGACATCGTTCCTAATACAATTAAGTACATTAGATAGAAAACATAGATATTCACAGATTAGTTTAATCAAAATAACCGATTATAGCCGTTAAAGATCCGATACTAAAAGTAAACAAAACAGAATATAAAAATAATCTAAGAGAATCTTTATACCTCTTCTTCAACTCTT
>CAZVMT010000015.1:0-24039 GCA_964628765.1 uncultured Candidatus Bathyarchaeia archaeon
GTCTCCTGAGGTGTACTCCCACGCGATGGCTGCTGATTCCCTCCATAGCGTCGGTGGGCTTGTGGTTATCCTGTTCCAGCTTCCCCAACTGCTCCCATCCCATATGGCTGACGAGTATTCCTGGTTGTTGTTATCGATCCCAACGAAGCCTATATTATCTGAGCCATCACCCTGACTCGGCGCTAACTGTACCCACATGTATTTCGTGTTGGGGGAGCTGCTCTTGGGGTCATCAAGATAGTACTCGTTGCTCCACGAGGCCCCGTTCCAAGTCCTGTAGGCGAGGTCCCGGTTCCCGTTTGCAGCCAACTCGTTACTGTAAAGAAGTATAAGGTCTCCACTCGTTCTCTCAAACGCTATATCATAGGGTCTCGCTGGCTGTGCCGGTGCGCTCGTCCATAATCTTGCTAGGTTTACTGGTGTGCTCCATGAGAATCCGTTATAGTCGTATGCCCAGAGGTACCCGTAATCATCTACGATGACCAGCACCGCTCTGTCATTGTAGCTGGGATGTGGGTTAAACTCTAGTCTAACACACCTTACTTTATCGTTGACCGGATTGATTAACTCTATCTCATCGCTCCAGTTCCCATCATTATACCTGTACTTGGGGTATTTCTGATGGTCAACGGTACCGGACATGTACGCCGCCATGGTTCTCAAGGGAAGTGATGTTCCGCCGCCGCTTGTGTAGATGGTTTGTTCAATGTTGTAAGTCGAAAGTCTGTCCCCAGCTACGAAAGAGTCCTCACCTGTGATGAGTATCTGGAAAACGTTTAGCTCCAGCCTTATACCGCTCTTCTGGAAAAGAAACTCCTGCATCCAGCTATCCCCCGGCGCAACTAGACCCGTGCTCGCGTACTGGGTCATGTTGACTCCACCATCAAGCAGTATGTTCCCATCAGAGTCGAGAGGCTGTATCTCGATATCCGCCGACTCAGGCTCCGTGCTGTTATTAACCAGTTCAAGGGTCAGTATGACCTTTGAAGTACCCGAGTAGACCCAGCTGCTCTGTACCACTACGAAGCTTGTGTCTACAAAATTTATTGCATATGGGTTGGGTCCCTCGTATGTTAGGCCTCCATAATACCATGCGGCGGTACTGCTGACCATTAGCGATATTACAGTTACTGCTATTATGATGTCCTTGTAGGCCTTCATGGATTCAGGTTTCTACTAGTCTGGGGCTTATAATAACCTATACCGGTTACATTTTGCTACAATGTATTTTACCTCGGGTTAACAGGTGTTAACAAACGTGAACGCACCTGATAATTAACAGAAAAACAGCAAAAAGAAATGGGGAAAACGAGGCTAGTTACACTTTATGGTACACATATCGCTCAACAAACAGTTTATCCCCATCGAAAACGATGGGCGCCTTCACCCCATCCACCAAAGAATAGAACCTGGTCTCCCCCATCAATGGGTCCACGGGGATAATTGGCGTGGATGTCTTCGAGAAAGGGGTCTCCGACTCCAAGTAGAGCAGTCCACCCTTGTATCTGACATCAACAGACTCTATGCCCATATAGGTCTCGTATCTCCCAGTGAGATCGAGCATCCTCTGCTTCACATATAACCCAGGCGTCGCCTCAACTGGGTCCAACCCCATCAATAATGCAAGTATGCTCTCGTTAATCGCCTCATACGCTATCTTTGCGCTGTTACCCATAATCATGACCCCGAGCCCCTCCTCTGGCACCAGTGACATGTGGGCTGTAGAGACGAGTATAGAGCCACCGTGGCTGACCATCTTGAAGCCATGGAAATCAGGGGTTATCCCTAGTCCGTACCCGTATCCGTGTTCTCCATAGTATCCGTCTGGTCTGTGGATGTGGAGGGTCTGCATCAACTCGAATGACTCTGGGGAGATCACTCCAGAGTCCTTGGAGATTAACGCGTTCATGTACAGCGCCATCTCGTTGACGCTGCTTGTTATTCCCCCCGCTGCCGCCATGAAGCTGAATGGCTTGTTCTCATCTGGGTTGGGGTAGGGGAACTTTGTTGGGTTCACTGAGCCATCGGGTTTCTTCCAGTAGGGCGTGATCCTGTCTGGGTCAGAGTTGAACTCGTCTGTGTTGAGGGTGCTCCTTTTCATCCCTAGGGTCTTCATCACGTTTTCCTTGATATACACATGGAACGGCGTGCCTGTCTTCTCCTGCACGATGTGTCCCAGTATCCTCCACGCTGCGTTGTGATAGAAGAAACGCTTACCCGGCTCATCCACTATCTCGCCCTGTGCACCGTTGATCAACCTGTAGAAATCCTCTGGGCTGCTGAAGGGTATACCAGTGTCGTATCCCACTGATTTATGCAGGGCTACGCTACTGGTTGCTAGGCTGGGTACTCCGAGGCTGTGGGTTAGGAGGTTGTGTATCTTTATTGGTTTGTCCTTTAACCCGATCCGGAATGGCGCATGTTTGCTCACTGGATCATCCAGCGTTAGTTCTCCCTTCTCGACTAGCTGCAAGATGGCTATGGCGACGAAGCTCTTGGTGATGCTGCCTATCCCATACAATGTGTCTGGGGTCGCTGGTAGGTTCCGTTCACGGTCCCTGCTACCGAATCCCCCAGCGTACAATGTCTCACCGTTTTTCACCACCGCGATGCTCAACCCGGGCAGCTTTCCCTCCCTCATAAGCTTGGGCACGATATGCTCAATCCACTCTTCCAGTGTCCAATCAGTCAAATCTAATCGATGAAGAATTAACCCGTGGGGCTTTATGGTTTTGGAAAAAGACTAGTTGAATGCCTTGAGCAAGTCGTTATCACTCAGGGTCCCAGCGATGCCATCATCACCAAGGATGAGTATATGATCCAAGCCGCTGATAGCCATAACCCGCATAGCATCAGCGATGGTATCGTCTTGTCCGAGTACGATACACATGTTTTTCCCGGTCAAGCCGCATGCTTGCATGAAATCCATGGCGCTGGGTGTCTTCATGAGTTCATCGATCCTTATATCGCGGATCTCCATGGGGATCGACTCCAGCAGGTTCCTACCTAGGACATAGCTCTTCATGGCATAGTAAATGTCGCTGGCGGTGACGAGTCCCTTTACCAGTTCACCTTCCTTCACCACAACCACGTCTCTGTCTTTGGCAGCCATCTTTTTGGATACCGTTGCGAGTGACTCATCGGGCTTGACGATGATGGGGTCTTTCTTCATGATCTCCCTGACCTTCATATCGAGATTCAATGTTATCAACAATATTTTTCGGGGAAAGACCCGATAAAAAGGTTCTCAGTCACCCGATCTGGTTAGGTGGCTTCATGGTCTCCGGTACCCAGAGGTGCAGGATAGGCATCCTGATGAACAGATCCACCACAAGTGGAACCGCGAATACCAGCCAAGGATAACCGCTATCATACATAAAACCCGCTAGAATGGGTGCGCCTATCCGTACCATTGCGCTGAAGGTGTTGCTGAGACCCATCCATCTCCCACGCTGCTCGGCTGGTACCAGTTCAAGGAACAAGGTATCATAGGCGGTGGTGCTCAAAGCGATCCCACGTAGAAACCACGCCAAGAGAAGCCACAATGGGTTTGGGGCCAATATGGCTATTATGAAGCTGAGCCAGAGCCCTGGTCTGACTATGATGAATGCGTATTTTCTTCCCCTCGTGTCTGCCAGTCGGTTCATTGTTGTGGAGAATAGTATGTATGCGATGGTCTCGCACGTGGGCATCAACCCCAAGATGAACTCGTTGGCTCCCTTTATCTCTGCGGCGTAGAGGAAGGCAAAGTTTTCGAGTATAGTCCAGACAAATGCCCCCAGGGCGCTGACCACGATCATTACCTTGAGTTTTCTCCCACCTGTTTCCAGTACGTCCTTGAAGTCTGAGAAGAACCCGGTGCTGGATTTGGCTCGGGTTGCTGGGGCGATGTTGCCCACTTTCAGGTAGACGTAGCTGTATGTGATGATCAATCCAGCGAATCTGATGTAGAAGAGGGGCCTGATACCGTTTACAGTCAACCCTCCGTAGCTGTCCACTATCAATGCCGCTAAGACTGGGCTGATCAACCCCAATATTTGGGCGATCCACATACGTAACCCCATCCCCGTAGCCCGGTCCTCGTCCCTCAGCCCATTTGTGATGATGACCTGCTGGCTCCTGAACATCAAAGCCATGGTAATGGGGTTGATGGCCATGGCTACGAAAATCCATCTCCAGTCATGAGCGAAAGCATACAATCCAATCATGACGATGTTCAGGAACATGCCCGCCCCCAAGACGTGCCTGAGATTGTACTTGTCGGTGATGTACCCCACAGGCATGCTCACCAGCATGCTGATGAAGGCGCTGAAGCTGCTGATCATGCCTATCATGATGTTGTCTGCGCCAAGCGCCTTGGTGTAGATGCTCGTGTACTGGCCTGTAAGGTTGAATAATAGGTGAGCTCCGGCTGTCCTGACTATCATCATCCTGTAGTTGTGGCTCTGGCGGCCTAGGAAATCCCGAATCTCCTTCAACGCCTCACTAACGACCAATGATTTTCACCTAATCTGGACAGGAATAAAGCATCTAATTCATGTATTCTATTTAGGGTTACCTCAACGGGAGGAGTTTTAACCAATGGATACCATCATCCATCCATGGTACGTGTAAAAGCCACTGTGATCAGCCAAGAAGGCCACTGCGCCGCAGGGCACAATGTAGGAGACCAGATCATATTCGACTGGGACACCCACGAGATAGAGGGAAGGCTATGCCTCCACGCCCTCTACAGCGTAATGCCCAAGATCTATGGGTTGGCCATGGGTGGAAACGTCGCCTTCGCAGAGGCTGAGGATGGTACACCAGTAGCGCGTCACGCCTGCCCAGACGGATATAATCCAGTGATCCTAGAGCTGAGGATCATCGAGTAGCTCAGCTTCCTCCCTCGCGTTATCCTTGATGAGGAACCAGAGGAGGAACACATCAAACACAGCCAGAGCTAGATTCACAAACAACGGCGCAGTGTAACCAAACCTATCATAGAGCAATCCACCGATAAATGGACCGGGAAACGCTATCAACCCCCTAAAGGTGCTGTACCCCCCGATGGATTTGGCTCTCTCGGCTGGGTCAACGTTCTTGGCGACCCAAGACTGCTCAGCTGGGCCCCAGAGAGCCGCGCCAAACCCCATTAACAGGTTGGCCACTATGGCCACAACGTAGGTGGGCCACAACATGATGGCAGCCAGTAATACACTGGAGATAATCTGGCTCAGCGTCAGGAATTTCCTGTAACCGAAACGATCCACCTGTCTGCTTAGTAATATCTGACCCAACGCCATGGTGCCTGTCTGGCAAGCATAGGTTACCCCGAGCATGGCTGTGGTGAAGCCTGCCTCGGCGAGCATCCCATTGATGAGTCTCCAGCCTACGCTAAACGCGAAAAGGTCTACGCTCATGGCGATGTAGTAGCCCCACATGTATCTTGGGGGCCTGAAGGTGTCCAGTAGGCTGGTGAAGGCTTTGGCTATTCCAAAGTCTCGTTTCTCCGCTGGGATGTGGGTCTCCTCTATCTTGAATAACGTGACCAGCAGCGATAGTACGCTGGCTACAACGAATATCGTGTAGACGGTTCTGTAGCCAATGTTGTCGGCGAGCCAACCAGCTGAGACCGTCCCAAGCAACCCTGTTGCCATATAGACGCTGCCGAGGACGCTGAACACCAACCCTATCTGTTCAGGTTGGGTTGACTCGGCTACTATGCTGTGCCATATCGGTATCAACGCGAAGCTGAAACCAACGAGCACCATCCCGGCTGCGAGGTAGAGCCATGACTCAGCGAACAAGAAGAATAGTCCAGCTACTACGACGAGGGCGTCACGTATGATGAGGAAGGGTTTCCTCCCGTAGACATCGCTGGCTGCCCCCAGTATGGGTTGTACGATGATCTTGGCTAGGTCCATGAGGCTCTCCAGGGCGCCTATGTCCTTCATTGGGATACCGAGGCTCAAAGCAAAAGGCTGCCAGACTACCATCCTTATGTTATCGCGTACGCCACGCAGAGCCGTCGCTAGGGCGAGGTAAAATATCTGCTGCTGCCTGCGTATGCGTTCTAGGATGTTCATGGCTCATCGGTGCCGTGGTTAACGAGGGTCTCTCTTTTAACTGTAACTGAAAAACGAGTAGGAAAAATATGGTTAATTTTTTTACTCATAACTACACTCAGGGCCAGCCAAAAACCCCAAGAAATTATTAACATAAAACACGATGTAAAAATGATCACTATGGCAACTGATGATGATATAGCGGAGTTCGCTGACCTCTGGGCGCTAATGTACTGCACCATGGCCCGGGAGATGGTGGACAGCTTCGGAGAAGAAGGCAAAGCAGCCCTCATAAGAGCCATCCAGAACTATGGCAAGGTAAGGGGGGAACGCCTCAGGAAACGCCACCAGGAACAAGGCTTACCCATAAACATGAGGAGCCTATTCGAACACTATGACCTGCCCGGTCACCCCGATACAGAGAAGACCCGCACCAAGTTCACTGACAACTTCTTGGAGAGCTACACATATCTTTGCACCCATGAGAGGATCTGGCGTGAACATGGCTGCAACGATGTTGGGTTGCTCTACTGTCAATACTTCCATCATGCTTTCTGGCAGACCTATCGACCGGATATCGATGTCCAGATACCTGAGATATTGACCAAGGATGACCCCCACTGCCTTTTCCTTGTCTCGCAGCCAGAGAATGAGTAGAACGCATCCATTTTCTTTTATATTCCATACACGATTATTTTTTGATCGACTTGTCCAGAGAGGAGAAGCTCAAGGAAGTCATGGAACGCCTCCAAGAGATAGCCCAGAAACAGAAAGACATAGACGCGAGGATGAAACGAGTCGAGGAAATCATGGACTCCAAGAAGTCTGAGACCGAGTAGCCGCAAATATTCTTAACCCATCGATGAGTCTACAGAGCCATGGAATTTGAGCCCGGGGACAGGAGACGCATCTATGAATACATGAGGACCCAAGGCTATTCCAGGCTCACCATCAAGATACTCATGGGTTACCTGCCTGACGGAATGGACAGGCTCACGGTTATCCTGGGTAAGGGCACAGACTACGATTACAGGCTCCTAGAAGACGATGAATACCGACTCAGGGAACTCCGAAGAATCAGGGAACAGGCACGAGAAAGCTAGAGGCTGGATACAGCCATTATCTTGCTCCTGATCTCAACTGCACGGATCTCGAATATCCTGCCGAACTCGGTTGCCTCTGGCCTGCTGACTGGTTTTCCGTCGTTTGCCTTGTACTCTAGCCAGGCGTTGTATGTGCGGGTGTATATCCTGCCGAACATGGCGCTGGGGACGCTGTCTATGAGTCCCCGGTTCTGAAAGTTCATGAATATCCTGTAGTTGCTCTCTAGTTTATCTTCGCTTAATTCATCGTCAATGACTTTCTCTAGTATCCCACGTAAGGCTGGCTCCAAGTTATCTCACACAATACACTGGCTTCAGGCTTAAAACCGTTATTTTCCCACGGAAACCATTTATGGCTTCACGGCGCCTCATTGGTGTCAACCTTGCAGGACATGAAGCCGATAGTAGAGTCAATGGGGGTGCAGCTCAGTTGCCCACTGGATGGAAGATACACCCTATTCAACAGTCCGTATCCCGCGCACAAGGAGAACACAGGCGTCGATATCTATCCCGGTGATGGCTTCGGAGGTGAGGCACCTTCACCAGTTGAGGGAGAGGTGGTGCTTATCAGAAGGGTCAAGGCGCCAGAGGGACATGGCTTCGAGGCAGCTGATCATGATACAGTGGTAGTTATTGAGAACAGATCAAACCCAGAGACAGTGACCAAGCTGCTGCACATTGATCCACTGATTGAGGTCGGTGATCATATAAGGGTCGGTGAGCCTGTGGGGCTCACCCTCCGTTCAGGGTACTATGGCTGGGCTACATCGCCTCATATTCACGTTGAGATAAGGAGTCCCGGTGATCCCATCAGGGCTCGTGGCGGATATAATCTGAACCTGATCGATGTACCTTGTGGTGAGCCCGCTACTGAGCTCAATGGGACCGTGGTTCATCTTCAACATGGGTTCGCAGTAATCAAGCTAAACTCCAATAACCCCGGACTAGTAGGAACCGTGAACGGTGAACCCGCGACCCTTGATGGTGGGATACCCTATTATGGTTGGCTGGGTGCCCACGTATTGGATGCGCCGGGTTCCGGTACCATCGAGTTACTGGGTCAACCCATCGCGGATATAACCCAGAGCTTCCACCACTCATGCAAAGGCACATGCCGGGAATACCATTTCACGTTGGGTAATCAGCGTTTGCTCGGGTTATCGCTGGTCCTCTGGCCACGAAATGAGCCATTGGTGAAGGCGATTCCACTGAAAATAAATGAACTGGACCTGGAAATAGGGCAGTGGGTGGAGATCGACCTCAAGGTCTCCTGATGGACCACACAGGGTCCTTCATCTCATCAAAGTCCTTGATGAAGCTGCACATCCAATCAACAACTCGGACCATCAGTTTCTCAGCGAACTCAGGTGTAACCTCTGAGTAGTCGTCTACGCTGGGGTAATCATCTGGGTGAGCCTCGGTCATGGAGCCAACATCAGTGACATCCGCGGACTGCAATGGTATCCGCACTACACCGTTCTTGTATCTGGCTACCCCAGCCCTCGTGAACTGGATGTCCTCGTCAAGCTGCTTCGTCGCCATACAGTAGGCAAGCTCCATGCGAACAGCCTCTGGTCTGGACGCAAAGGTGAAGCTGGTCTCTGCGTACCCGGCGTGCTGCTCAGCGGGGTGACCCAGCACCTTCTCGTTGCTCAATATATCCCACCAAGTACAAATGGCGCAGAGGATACCGAAATCATCTCTTGCACGTTTAGCCGCTAGGGTTAAACCAGTGTTGTTGCCCCCATGCCCATTCATGAACACAACCCGCTCGACCCCGTACCGGGCTAGGCTCTCCAGTATCTCGTAGACCACCTGCGCATAGGTCTCAGTGGATAATGTCAGGGTTCCAGTGAACTCCTTATGGTGACCAGAAACCCCATAGCACAACGTGGGAAGCACCAATGTCCCGCATTTCTCACCGACACGGTGAGCGATAGCCTCAGCTTGAATAAAATCAGCTCCCACGCCGATGTGGTGCCCATGCTGCTCCACGCTCCCAACAGGGAACAGGACCGTTTTGGTTGTTTTGAGGCGTTCCTCTAGCTCTGGCCATGTCTGATTTGCGTACACCGTCATGGTAAATGATATGCTGAATCGATATGAAACATCTTCTATACGACTAGTTTTAATGATGCCTCGTAGATATTCCTTTAAGTGAACTAATATGAATGCAATCATCTACGTCGGTATCGGAGTAATCCTAGCCCTCGGCTATGGATTCGTCAACATCTTTAACGACTTCAAGAAGTACAAGAACGCGGCGGAAGCCACCATGGGGCAGATCAAGGTCGCCATGAAGAAACGATTGGACATGATCGAGCAGCTTCTAGGAGCCGTCAAGGGATACGTGAAGCATGAGCGGACGATATTCGAGAACATCGCAAAGCTCAGGCAGGGCATCGACACCGCTGACCCGGGGAAACTGGGGAACATCGAGCAGGAGAGCAGGACCATAACTGGTAGCCTGCTGGCTGTGGCTGAGGCGTACCCTGACCTCAAGGCGTCTGAGAGCACTCAGAAGCTCATGGAGGCTGTGATTGATGTTGAGGATGAGATCGCCCGACACAGGTACACCTTCAACAACATTGTCCAGCAGTACAACACCATGCAGGACACCATACCAAGCAGCCTGCTGGCTGGATACGCTGGCGCCTCCAAGATGGGGTACCTTGAGTTCGAGGAGAAGATAGAGAACCCCCCAGATATATCGGTGAATTAGTTGAGTGAACGAAGGCAGATACTCCTACTGGTCGCCATCACGGTGATCATAGCCGTAATCGGTTTACAGGTGGGAAACCTATTCAGCGGAGCCGAGGGGGAGGCAGTGGCCACCCAGTATACGGCTGTATTCCATGCCGATGGCAGGCTTGAGGAGACATTCACATACAAGATCAACGTCGATGGTAAACGGTTCCTCTACAGGTACTGGGAGGCTCCTCTTGTGACCGAGAGGCTGAATTATCCCCACATCGAGTTGATGGAGATAGATGTGCCCGCAGGCACAGAGTGGTACCTGATGGATAACGGTGGGACACTGCACGCCAGCGACACGCTGGACAGCTTCAGCTACAACACCATCTACACGCTGGCGTACTGGAACGAGGCAGGCGCCTTCAACCCAAATTACTTTGACCCCGGCGAGTACACTGTCAAATACCTGTACCATGTGCGTCCACCCATCGAGTACGATTCAGAGTACACCCACCTCAACCTGAAACTTGCAAGCGACCACATCCCATACAAGAACATCAGGGTTGAGATAGAAGATCTAGGCTACATCGAGGAGCTTTTCCCGCATCCACCAACCCTGACACGGTCCACGGACCATAACTGGATAGTGTTCACGGGTAGCTCAGCCGAGAACGAGTTACTGGAGTTCGAGTTCCTCATGACCCCTGAGGCTATTGATCATCTGGATGGTTTCCCAAGGGTCGAGACCGATGTCAAGGCGCAGACGATAGACGCCAACAACAGGTACAACTTCGAGTACAGGGTAGCATTGGGCTTCCTCTGGTTCAACAGGATAGCCACCTTCCTTGTCCCCGTCGGTCTCTATCTCTATTGGCAGCGGGTTGGCAGGGAGAAGGATTATGTTGTACCCCCGTTCATCAGCTTTGTACCCAACAAGCTCAGGAGACCATGGATAGTGAACCTGGTCTTCAAGCGAGATGCTACAGACTTCGATGAGGACGGGTTCCACGCAACCCTGCTGGACCTCCACGAGAAGGGCAACATAAACGTATCCTATGAGGGGGATGAGCTGGTGATTAAGATCATCAACGAGCGTGGCTTGGATAAGTACGAGTACCAAGTGATGCGGTTCCTGAAGGATCTAGCCCGTGACAACGTCGTCAGGACAGAGTATATGACTGAGTTGGTGGAGCAAGCCCAGAAAAGCACCAGTCATGAGCAGAAGGTCCTCAGCCTCAAGAGCCAATATGATCGCCTAGTGGCTGGAACCAACAACGATGTGGCAAAGGAGTTCACCTCCAACGGCAGGATGAAGCTGGTGCCATTCATGATGCTATCCATGCTACTCACCTTTGGACCCATACTATCGTTGGTCTTCTACGACAACGCCACAATGATCTTCCTCTCAGCTGCTGGTTATGGGGCGATAACCTTCGTGCAGCTGGTCATAGCGGTGATCTTCCCCACAACCCTCTTTGGCTTCTGGAGACAGGACATCTACAGAGAGAAACTCCAATGGGACGCCTTCAAACGGCACCTATCAGACTTCAGCAGGCTACAGCAGTATGGCCCCGATGATATGAACATGTGGGGCGCTTGGCTGGTCTACGGCACCGCTCTCGGAGTCGGTGATAAGGTGGCTGAAGCCATGGAGAAACTTGAGGTGAAATACCCGACCATGTATCTGGTCCCCACGTATTACTTCTGGTTTAGACCCATCTACACCGCGAGAACCCCTAGCATGCGTAGTAGCAGTGGCGGAGGCGGTGGTGGAGGTGGCGGCTTCGGTGGTGGCGGAGGCTTTGGTGGTGGGGGCGGCGGTGTCCGCTAAAACTCGTCATCTTGGATATATTTTTTGACTGTCTTCAACGCGTTGAGGAACTCTCCACCCCGCCCAGTGATGGTGTATTTGATGTTCCCACCATACTCATCCTCATCCAGCAAACCATGCCCCATGAGAAACTCAACAGCCTCCTTGGCTCGATCAACGGGAAGATTCGCGCCATAGCTGATGCGGGTGATGCCTGTGGCTCCCCTTCTACGCACCGTCTCCAGGATATCCTGGTAGATATCGTATCGTGTTCTTCTCTCCATGGCGCACACCTAGATGGGTGGTTCGGGTAGTTCTTCACTCTTTCTTGAACCGTTCCTGATCCTGACGCTACCATCAGCGCGGAGCTCTTCGGTGTAAGTGACTGACTCCACGTCACAGCCCCTGTCGATCCACACTACACGCCCATACAGGTTACCTGCTTTACATCTACCACGGAGCTGAATCCTGTCAGCGTAGATATCCTCCGCTGAGGCCCGATCCTTCAGCGTCACTATCTCGCCGATTAACGGGCCCCTGACTGAGCCCCTGCGCTCTATCTCGATCCTCGTCGCCTTGGCTCCGTAACGGGTTCTGAGGTTGCTTGTCTCGATGAACTTGTCTGCTATGATCTTATCTGCGTCGATCTTCCCCCCAACCCGTACACTTGAGGCTGTTAGAGCCCCGTCTACTGCTGCTTTTCCCCCTACCTTGAGGCGGTTGCTGAGGTTGAGGTCACCATTTACCTTCAAGGTGCCCCCCACAGAGATATCATCCCCGCTTGAGCCTCCTCCCAGCTTGACGGTACCCCCTACATCGATCCGGGTAAACCGCAAGGAGCCATCAGCGCTTAATGTGCCTCCCACATCGATTATTTGACCTGCTCCACCTGCACCAAGCTTCACTGTTCCACCGACATCGATGTCACCAAACTCCAGATATTCACTGGATTTCAGGGTTCCACCGACATCGATCTTACGCTTAATGTTTCCACCAGCGAGATTCACTGTTCCCCCTACATCGATTATGTCAATCCTTGCTTCTCCACTGGCTGTGAAGGTTCCCCCTACATCGATTTCCTCGGCGTCAACCTCACCTGTCTTGAAGGTCCCACCGACGTTGATGGTCCTCGAAGTGGCCTTACCAGTCACCCTGTATGAGCCACCGACCTCAACGTACTCGACCTTAGAGTCCTGCTCAACACGGAAACTCCCACCGGCCTTTACTCTGCCTGCTTCCACATCACCAAAGACCTCGACGGAGCCCCCGACACGGACTGTTTCCGCATCAAGGTTTTCCCCGACTTCCAGTGACTTGTCTACGCGTATTTCCTCGGATGATAAAGAACCAGAGACATTGAGTCTTCCATTCTTTATCTCGATCCGTTTAGCGTTGAGTGTTCCTCGGACAGTGATATCGCCTCTGCGGCAGAAGAGATGATCAGCCTCTACGTCGCCCACTAGTTCGCAGTCTCGCTGGCAGATGATCCCACCAGAGACCCTGAGTTTATCGTTCTCCGCCTCGGCTCGTCCGTCTTCTATGAATAGGTTTCCCTCGATTTCACTGACTCGCATGGTTTCCCTGTATATTTTCTGGTCTGTCAAGGGTTATCAATACACTGTCTATGATTTCCCCTTTTAAAGCTAAAACACATTGGATACTCACAAATTGTGACTACTTCAGTTGATTATGAAACTTGAGTCCGCTTTATAAGCGCAGAACTGGCGAAACAGCTTGAAGCAACATGAAGATAAGTAAAATCAACGAGATAAAACTTGAACAACTCAAACACGTAATCGAGGCCGAGGAAGGCCAAGAGGTATCAGTGGATCAAGCCCTAACCCGTGTACTTGGGTTCTACAAGCAGTTCGTACCGTACAACTAGAGGCGGTGGAAATGCAGGAGCAGCCCACCACCAATGTCAACCCAGTTGAGGTTAAATCACCCATAACAGGGTTCATTGAATCCATCGTACCCTCAAGGTTGAGCAACGGGGCCAAGCTGTTCCTTACGGGAGCCGTGATAAACGGGGTCTCGAATGGTGTACTCAACTCTATAATGCAGCTCTACCTCATCTCAATGGGGTTCACCGCTGTGGATCTAGGGAAGTTGTTCATGTTCAATCCCCTCTTTTGCGCGGTATTATCGATACCTTGCGGTATCGCAGCAGACCGTTATGGAAAAAAGAAAATGCTCTTACTCGGGTTTGCCGCTGTTACGTTTGGCGGCGCTAGTTACCTTCTATTCAATAGTTTCGCTAGCTTTGCCTTCGCGTTCGCCATGTTTGGCGTAAGCAACGCCGCGTCGACCGTGATGACTCCCCTCTATACCTCTTTTTATGAGAAACGTGATATGGAGAAGGCGTTTGGTCTCTATGGTTTGATCAACATCTCAGCCATGAGCCTGGGTAGCCTAGTTGGCTATGTCCCTGCGTACATGATATCAAAGATGGCGTTTACCGAGTTATCCTCGTACAGGTTGGTTACCACCATTTCATTAATCCTATTCATAGTCCAGTACATATTCTACATAGCCTCATCCAGGGGAATCGAGGAGAAACTCAGCGATGGTTTCCACTTCAAACTCGACAGCTGGAGACCTGTACTCAAGTTCAGCGCCCTATCCCTATTCGGAAACATAGCTGGTGGGATGATGTTCGCACTATTCCCCTATTATGTGAACCAGAAATTCGGGATTACCTCCGCTGGGCTGGGTGCGTTGTTTTTTGTCAGCAACCTATCGATGGCTGTGAGTAAAGGGTTGGCGGCTTCTATCGCGAAGAGGCTTGGTAACATGAAGAGCATAGTAATTGGGGTAGCGTTATCCAGTGTATTCTTCTTCCTGATGCCCCTAAGCCCAAGCTTCGGGTTACTGGGAGTACTCTATGTGCTCAGGAGCGGAACCCGGTTCATGTCCGACCCAATACTCACGAGCCTATTCATGAAGAGCATCAACGAGGACGAGAAGAGCACAGCCAACAGCATCAGGATGATCGCCATGAACGGTGGCGGTGTGGTCTCACCGTGGCTGGGAGGAACACTGATGGAGAACATTGGGCTCGATACCCCAGCATATCTAGGCGCGGGATTAACAGTAGTGCTTGCCGCGCTCTATCCTTTGCTCCTTCACAGGGAGATCTCGGAGTCTGACTGAGATACAGGGTGAATCACCTCCACCCTATCCCTGAATTCACCCAGTGTCCAGCGGGTATAAACCTCAATCATATTCTCCTTTGGAGACAATGGATGCAGCAACATGAGAAAACCAGAGTCACCCAATATCTTATCGATCTCCAAATCTGCGCCATAGCTTCGCTCACAGATGGCAGCCTTCTCCACGAAGTCATCATCGAAAGGCACTATAACCGAAGTATAACCTCCTGTGAGGTAGGCTCGTGCCCAGTAGTTGAACAAGGCACGCTCCATGGTATCCAAGTAGGATGCCTCGATGGCTATCTGCTTGATGACCTTGGACTTGTCCCGTGTCTTCACCTTGTGGAGTGGTGAGAGGTGGTTGGCGTAAAACAATATGGTCTCTCTCAACAGCTGCCCCAGCAGTGGCTCCTCCTGGTTGTGCCTTGCATAATAGAGAACCTCGCTCCCATCGCTGAGGGACTCGATGAGGTAGTTCAGTACCTCAAAGTTGGAGCCCAACCCATCGATGCCATAATGATTTAATTCACCCAGAGGCTCCAGCTCAGAGACTCTGAGGGACTCAGAGGTCTCATGGGTCTCGGTCCTGTAGATATAGTAGATGGCGTAGATGCTCTTCACGTAAAACAGGGTTACGCCTGAGATTGAGCCCGAGACAAGAGCCAAGATGTTGTCTCCACCAAACACCGCGCCCAAGAGGATGAGTATTATGAAGCCCGCGACCCCATATTTGATGCTGGGTCCGATGAACTCCAGCCTTCTTATTACATCGAAGGCGAAGAAACCCAGTGCCCCAAAGAGTATGAACCCCGCCAAGAATGAGGGG
Organism: uncultured Candidatus Bathyarchaeia archaeon; assembly: GCA_964628765.1. Lineage (GTDB taxonomy): Archaea > Thermoproteota > Bathyarchaeia > TCS64 > TCS64 > RBG-16-57-9. The sequence goes on from CAZVMT010000015.1 coordinate 15,633, forward strand.
TTGAGCATATAGCCACGTCTGATGATCGTAGGCAGCGTTACCCCGATGATCAATAGAAACGCGAATGTCGCGCCTGCGCTTATCACTAGGGCTGTTTCACGTATGGTCTCGGAGACATCGGTGAAGCTTCTCATCAAACACTGGATGGATTATTGGAATAAAAAAGATGCTCATTCCGGCTTCTCATATTTCTCTGCTTGCTCCAAGAGCTCAAGGGCTTCACTGTCCCCATACTTGGCTCTGTATGCTAGTAATCCGGCTCTCATCAAGGCGTTACCTGGACCCTCCCTTGGATCATACCTTGTCATATAGTCTCGGCACGGGAACTCACTGCATAGCCCACAGTGCTCGACTCCATGGTTCTCTACGCAGGAAAATGTCTGGCATGCTCCCCAGAAGGGCTTACCTGATACCGCTTGGCACCCTGGGCACTTGGGTTCGCGTTCTCCCTTGTACCATTCACAGTTACCGCAGTTTATGCCGCATGGGCTGAATAACTCGTTGCTCATAACAATGTGTTTGTATTATGTTTCTGATAAGTTCCTCTGGTGAAAACGGGTGTGGGTTGACTGAATATGCTTAAACCCAGTGCACGCCATTATACTGGCATGGCTTTCCTAAAATCCGCGAATAGGCTAATCAGGGAAGGAGTCAAGCATCTACAGAGAATGGAATTTGAAAAAGCCTTGAAGAGTTTCCAGCAAGCCGAGAAAAAGAGGCGGGATGATCCAGGTATTTTGAATTATATGTCTCAGGCTTACGCTGGACTCGAAGAGCTGGATAAAGCCAACGAGCAGATATTGAAGGCAATTACCCTTAACCCAGAGGCAACCATCCACAGGCAGCTCTACGCAACATATCTGATGAGGCAGAACAGACACCATGAAGCTATCCCAATTATCGATGAGGTTCTTGAGGCCCAACCAGTAGACTTGATCTATGTCCTCAGGGGTCAGGTAGATTACCACCTTGGTAACATCGAGTCAGCTACCGAGTTTTTCCAGAAAGCCCTAGAGCTGAATGATAGAAATCCCCTAGCCAATCACATGATGGGTCTCGTCCATTATAGACTGAAACAGTATTCTCAGGCTATTCCATACCTTGAAACCGCGTTGACCTTTGGCGAGATAGAGAGCCTCAAGGAGATACTTGCTGACTGCAAGGCAAGGACAGATAAATAAGATCAATACATCTATTCAGTTTTAATGGATTTTAACGTGAACCTTAAACACCGTGAGTCCATGAGTAGTTATAATCTGGTGAGCCATAGTTTGAATCACGTTGAACTTGAAACCCTCATCGACAATATGCTGACGCATAACAATGAGTCCAGCAGCCCCCTTATACCCATACTCCAAGCCATACAGCTGGAACAAGGATACCTATCAACAGAAGCCCTAAGGCTAGTCTCAGAAAAGACAGGAGCCTCACCCAGCAGGGTCTACGGTGTAGCCACCTTCTATCACCAGTTCCGGCTCAAGGAAGAGGGAAAACACAGGATATCCATCTGCAGGGGAACCGCCTGCCACGTTGCCAGAGCCTCAGACCTCTATAATGCTTTGATGAAGGAGCTGGACCTGACGCCCCCAGATGACACATCTGAGGATGGGTTATTCACGGTTCACGTTGTGCGGTGCCTCGGGGCATGCAGCTTGGCTCCCGTGATCAAGGTCAATGAGAACGTTTACGGTAAGATGACCCCCAAGAAGCTAAGACAGATACTGGATGAGTACAGGGAGGCAGAGAGATGACCCAGACAGATGATTTCCTCTACGGCGAGGATGGACTACGAATAAATGTGGGAATGAGCACCTGCGGACAGGCAGCAGGCGCCAACCCAGTCTACAAGGCTTTCACGGAGGCAACCGAGAAACATGGCGTTGACGCCAAGGTTGTAAATGTAGGCTGTATAGGCGCGTGTTTCGCTGAGCCCCTCGTCGAGATACTCTCCTATGACAAACCGGGTGTCCTCTACAGCAATGTGAACCCTGATGACGCCGAGAAGATACTGGGAGACTACCTCTTGGGGAAGATCGATAATGCTTGGGCCATCAGGGAGTACACAGGCTCATACATGGGCGAACTCAACCTACCTGTGCTGAATGAGTTACCCTACTTCAAACACCAGGTACGAGACGCCATCCAGAACTGCGGAATTATCGACCCGGAGTCAATAGACGAGTACATACACTATGGAGGCTACAAGGCACTGGAAAAAGCCCTCAAGATGACGCCAGAAGAAGTTATCGAGACAGTTATCAAGAGCGGGTTAAGGGGTAGAGGAGGAGCAGGGTTCCCAACGGGGTTGAAGTGGAAGTTCACCCGCCCAGTACCCGGTGACAAGAAGTACGTCATCTGCAACGCCGATGAAGGCGACCCCGGTGCATTCATGAACCGTCTGAACGCCGAGGGTGACCCACATAAGATACTTGAGGGGTTGATAATCGCGGCATACGCTGTGGGCGCAGATGAGGGATTCTTCTTTGTACGCGCCGAGAAGCCGTTGATGGCGAAGAGGCTCCAAGAAGCGGTTCATCAAGCATATTCCCGTGGATACCTCGGAGAAAACATACTGGGCTCGGGGTTCGACTTCAAGGCTCAGGTCATACTCAGCGCAGGCGCCTTCGTCTGTGGCGAGGAAACGGCTCTCATGGCAGCGATAGAGGGCAAGAGAGCCATGCCCACACCCAGGCCACCGTTCCCATCCACGAAGGGGCTCTGGGGAAAACCCACCTGCATCAACAACGTAGAGACACTGGCCCATGTATCCAAGATAATCTCAGAGGGCCCAGAGAGTTTCGCCTCTGTAGGCAGCGAGAAAAGCAAGGGAACCAAGGTCTTCTGCCTCACCGGAGCCATCGAGTACAGCGGCGCAGTAGAGGTGCCTCTGGGCACCACGCTGCGAACACTTATCTTTGATATCGGTGGAGGCCCACATCAGGGTCACAGCTTCAAGGCGGTACAGACGGGTGGTCCTTCCGGTGGCTGTCTATCTGAGGAACACTTGGATCTTCCATTGGATTATGAGTCCCTGCAGGCTGCTGGTAGCATCATGGGCAGCGGCGGCGTGGTGGTTATGGATGAGACCAGCTGCACCGTGGATGTGGCCAAGTTCTTCTTGGGCTTTACCACAGCTGAGTCATGTGGTCAATGCACCCCATGCAGGATCGGTTTGAAGCGGATGCATGAGATAATGGAAAGGATCACAAAAGGTGAGGGAAAACTCGAAGACCTCGACCTACTCAAATACATGAGCACAGGCATCATCGACAGCAGCCTCTGCGCATTGGGCAGGAGCGCCCCAAACCCCGTTTTAACCACCATCCAGTACTTCGAGGACGAGTATCTAGCCCATATCACCGAGAAACGATGCCCAGCGGGGGTCTGTGACGACCTACTGAAGGGATACAGGGTTGAATCCGATGCCTGTAAGAGCTGTGGAATGTGCGTGAAGATATGCCCAGTTAACGCGATAACTCAGGTTGAGCCAGATAAGAAGGCTGTGATAGACCCTGAGCACTGCATCAAGTGCGGTCGATGCATCACGGTGTGTCCTTTCACAGCCATAATGGAGGTGTGGTAAATGTCAGTAGAGCTTACAATCGATGGGAGAAGGGTGACAGGCAAGAAAGGCCAGACCATACTAGAGGTAGCCCAGGAGAACAGGATACACATACCTACTCTATGCCACCATCCACTGCTTCCGCCCAATGGTGCGTGCAGGATATGCGTGGTTGATATCGGCAGGAGTGACCGCTTGGAGGCAGCCTGCACTACACCGATTACCCAGGATATGCACGTGGAGACCAAAAACCAGCGAGTAAAAGACGCTAGGAGACTCAACCTCGAACTATTATTATCAAACCACAGGGCTGACTGCGTCACCTGTGAGCAGGATGGGGTCTGTGTATTACAGGATCTAGCCTATGAATTGGAGCTGGACCTGCATAACCCGAGTTTCCCTGTGCAGGATATCGATAAAACCGTAGACGACACCAGCCCGGCACTTATTCATGACCCCAACATGTGTGTGCTCTGTGGAAGATGTATCAGGGCGTGTAACGAGGTAAGACACCATAACATACTCAGCTACAAGGACCGTGGCTACGATACAGTGGTTATCGCTGGGCTGGGTGAGCTATTCGTTGACAGCGACTGCGTGAGTTGCGGTGAATGCGTACAGGTCTGCCCAACTGGTGCCTTGGTTGAGAAGCCCAGCAGGTTCAAGGGACGCTGGAAGGAGCTTGAGATGACCGAGACCACCTGCCCATACTGTGGTGTAGGGTATACTCTTGAGGTCTACACCAAGGACAACCAGATAATCAAGATACTGGGCAAAGAGGACGCAGTCGAGAACAGGGGAAGCCTCTGCGTCAAAGGCAGGTTCGGTTATGACTGGGTGAACAGCCCAGAAAGATTGACCACACCACTGGTGCGGGATGATTTCGGTGAGTTCAGGGAAGCCTCATGGGATGAAGCCTTGGATTTGGTGGCTGGTAAGCTCGCTGAGGTGAAGAGCATGTACGGTAGCAGGGCCATAGTTGGGTTATCATCAGCTAAGTGCACCAACGAGGAGAACTATGTATTCCAGAAATTCGTGCGAGCCGCGTTGGGCACTAACAGCGTGGATCACTGCGCTAGGCTATGTCACGCTCCTACTGTGGCTGGTTTGGTGAAGGCGTTTGGCTCGGGGGCCATGACCAACAGCATCCAGGAGATGCTGGACACCGACTGCTTCCTAGTAATAGGCAGTAATACTACGGAGAATCACCCTGTAATAGCCAAGTATATCAGACAAGCGGTGCTGGATAGGGGCGCCAAGCTCATCGTGGCTGATCCAAGGAAGATCGGCTTGGTCAGGGATGCCTCTGTCTGGCTCAGGCAGCGCGGCGGCACAGATGTTGCCCTGCTGAATGGGTTGATGAACATCATCATCGAGGAGAATCTCCACGATAAGGAGTTCATAGCGGAGCGCACAGAGAACTATGAGGAACTCAGGAAGACCGTTGAGAAGTATACCCCTGACCGTGTTGAAAGAGTCACAGGAGTATCCGCTGAGAAGCTCAGGGAGGCAGCGCTGCTATTCGCTACGGCGGACAAGGCTTCCATAATATTCAGCATGGGTATAACCCAGCACACCACGGGCACCGATAACGTGCTGAGCACCGCCAACCTATCCATGCTCACTGGAAACGTGGGCAAATACGGGGCAGGAGTGAATCCCCTCAGAGGCCAGAACAATGTGCAGGGAGCCTGCGACCTAGGGGCATTACCCAATGTTTACACTGGATATCAGAGCGTCGAGGACCCAGCTGTCAGGCTCAAGTTTGAGGCAGCGTGGAGTGCGAGACTGGATGAGCGAAATGGCTTGACCGTGGTAGAAGCGTTCAACGCCGTGCGCACCGGGGATGTCCAAGCCATGTATATCATGGGTGAGAACCCCATGCTGAGCGAACCGGATATACAACACGTGGAGGAGAGCCTCAAGAAACTGAGCTTCCTCGTAGTGCAGGACGTGTTCCTAACCGAGACGGCGAAGTACGCTGACGTGGTGCTACCCGCCTGCAGCTTCGCGGAGAAAGACGGTACCTTTACCAACACTGCTCGCCGGATTCAACGCGTAAGGAAAGCTGTTGAGCCCCCGGGTCTATGTAGACCTGATTGGCAGATCATATGCGAGGTCTCGACGCGGATGGGGTATAACATGTTCTATGGGTCCGCTGCTGAGATCATGCGGGAGATAGCCCGTGTGACCCCGATTTATGGTGGTGTGAGCTTTGAGAGGCTCGATGGTGATGGTTTGCAGTGGCCTTGCCCTGTGTTTGATCACCCTGGGACGCCCTTCCTCCACAGATACAAGTTCAGCAGAGGTTTAGGCAGGTTCCATGGAGTAGAATACAAGCCCGCTGAGGAGTTGCCGGACCAGGATTACCCGTTCCTGTTGACGACAGGTCGGATACTTGAGCATTTCCACACCGGTACCATGACGCGTAGGAGCCGGGTGCTGGATGCGCTTGTGCCTGAGTGTCCCATCGAGATTAACCCAACCGATGCCGCTGGGCTGGGGTTGGCTGATGGTGACTTGGTTAAGGTGTCCAGCAGGCGTGGCTCGATCACCGGGAAAGCCGTTGTTACTCTGCGAAGTGACTTGGGGTCGGTGTTTATCCCGTTCCACTTCGTGGAGACGGCTGCCAACATGTTGACTAACCCGGTTCTTGACCCTGATAGTAAGATTCCTGAGTTGAAGGTCTGCGCTGTCCGGGTTGAGAAGGCTTAACCTGTCTCCTCTTCCAGACCTGGTGTGTTGGCTGGGTCCAGTGGTTTTCCGCAGTAGATGCAGTAAATGGTATCGGGCACCTTTGATCCGCAGTGGGGGCAGGTCTCGACACCTAGGTCGATCTTGAGATCTGGGTCTGATTCGTCTATCACAGGTTTTCTGATCCTTCTCATGGATGCCCTTATGGGTTTTTCCTGGATTATTGGCTCGGGTTCTGGTGGTTCCTCTATGTCTGGCTCGATCTCGTCTGGGGCTGGCTCGGTTGACTCTTCCTCCAGTGGGGATAGCTCAATTTCTGGGATGTCTTCTATCTCTTCTTCTAGTTCCGGTGGTTCCCCAATGGGTTGGGGAGTTTCTTCTGGTGTTGGGTCGTAGAATGTCTCGTTTGGTGTGATTACCACGTTATCTTCTTCGAGCTCTGGGATGCTTGGTGAGCCTTCCAGTGTTGGAGCCATGTACTCGGTTTCTGTTGGCTCGATTATGATGGGCTCTGTGGTGATTATGGCTGGTTGTGCTTCTGGTTCTTCTGTTGTCTCGACTATGATGGGTTCGATGGGGGTTATCTCTACTGATTCCTCTGGGGTGGACTCGGGCTCTGGTTCAGTCTCGACCATGGTTTCTTCTGGGGGCTCCTCGGGTTCGATACTGGGCTCTGGCTCCAATATAATTGTAGATTCTTCAGGCTCGGGTTCTTTTGGATCTATGAATGTGGCTATGTATTCTTCTTCCTCGGTCAAATAGGCTGGTTTTTCTTTGGCGTTGTTCTCGAATCCCTTCTCTACGAATATTTTCTCCGGTTTCTCTTCTACATGTTTCTCTGGCTGCTTCTTGGGGACCCTTGACCCCACCATAACCGCCATAATTATCAATAGCAGAGCTACAACGCCCATTACAATAATCAGTATATCGTTATACCACATGCTCCCCCACTCTCAGTTATTTACAGCCCTAGGATATAGCTTCATCGTAGCATATCCATATATTTTCTATGGAGCCCAGTGTGGTTTCATTGGCTATAGGTTTTAAACACCCGTTCCCTTTGTTTTTTTATGAAGTTTTTCTTGACAGGGCTAGGGAACCTCTTCGATAACATGGATTCTATACTTAATGGAGTCATCGAGGCGGATAAGCAAGGGTTTGATGGCTGTTTGATGCCTGATCACTACATGTGGGGGCAGGAGATAGGGCACAGCATGCAGAGACCCTATCACACATTGGAGACATGGACAACCCTCACTTACTTGGCTGGTAAAACCGAGAACATCCATCTCGGCACATTGATTACCCCGCTGCCCTTCAGGCACCCGGGTATGCTGGCAAAGCGGCTCTCCACGTTGGATGTCTTGTCTGGTGGTAGGGTGGTTCTCGGCGCTGGTGCAGGATGGAGCCGGGTGGAGTTCGAGGGGTACAGTGAGTGGCTGGGCGCCAAGAGCAGGGTGGATAAGACCGTTGAGGCGTTGAGCATCATCAAGCGCCTCTGGACAGAGGACTCTGTAACCCATGAGTCTGAGTATTATCACATCAAGGACGCTGTGCTGGAGCCCAAGCCCATCCAGAAGCCCCACCCCAAGATACTCATGGGTAGCTCAGGCAATAGGATGCTGAGACTCACAGGCAAAGAGGCTGACATCTGTTTCATCCCGCCTTGGCAAGGTCACAGGTTCCAAGAGATGAAGGAAATTGTCTTGGACGCTGCTGAAGAGGCTGGTCGTGCCGGTGAGATCGAGTTCATGGGCGGAATCATGGGTGCTGGAGAGCCATATGATGCAGACACATACATGAAATTCATTGAGGATGCTGAGGAGAAAGGCTGCACCTATTGTAATGTCGCTTTCCCAAAAGATACCGTGACTGATGACATCATGAGGTTCTCAACAGAAGTAATGCCAAGCTTCATATAACAAGTTTATTGAATTTCCCGCAATATAACAAAGAATTATGTAGTTATAATTGTCGTTTACGGGCGTTTAGATGCTACTAATTGAAACAACAATGATTCGACATTCTCTCATCAAGATTTAATGAGTACCAGATTTCTTTCGTTTGTTGTACATGAACTGGTAATAACCGAATGCCCCCATCATAACGAAAAAGGAAAAAACAAGAACCCTCCCATATAGCGGCGAAACA
>CAZVMT010000015.1:24049-24575 GCA_964628765.1 uncultured Candidatus Bathyarchaeia archaeon
CAATATATCCATACCAGTTCAGACCTATACTTCCCAACATAAGAAGCACTAGATATATTTTCAACTCCATAGGCCATTGTTCAGGATGATGAGCAGGCTTCATCCGAGTGACCTGTCTGTACCATAGATCATATAGAAGATAGATATTTATTGGAGTCAAAGCAAAAAGACGATTCAGGTTTATTCCATTGAAGATATTCAAGACCCAGAGTCCAAGGAATGGGATCAGTTGAGCACTGAATAAGGGTCCTAGTTTTATCTCCAGACTTGTTTTTTCGTGTGCTCGGAGTATATAGACAATAATTAATAGTAGATAGTATGTCAAAGCGAAAAATACTACAATATTGTCTTGGAGTGCTTGATTCATGATCTATCAAGGGTCATTTGTTTTGCACAATTAATTAAATTGTAGTATCAATAGTTACTTAAAAATCAGCATAGAACATCGTGTTTGCAAGTGTGCATCAATTAAAGGTCTAAGCCTCATGTAACAATCATATTTGATATTACTCCTTCTTTGAAGAGA
>CAZVMT010000016.1:0-23783 GCA_964628765.1 uncultured Candidatus Bathyarchaeia archaeon
CTGGAAATGAAAGATGAAAAAACGATAAGGAGGACCTTAAGCGACTCCTTTGGATGGGCTTTAACCAAAGACCGAGCCTTGTTTGAGAGCATTTTCTCTAACACAGATGATTTCTTCACATTCTACCCCGACTCCAAGAGCACCGTCGTTGGTTGGAGCCAATTTACACGGTTCTTAGATCTATGGATGGACCCGAGGAACAAGGCAAAGGGATATGACATCAGAGACCTACGTGTAGTGATATCAAATTCCGGTGATGTGGCTTGGTTTTCCGCTGTGGTTGATGATGAGGGGGAGTTAGATGGGAAGCCTTGGGGAGCCAAGGATATCCGCTGGACTGGTGTCTTGGAGCGACGGGGTGGTAAATGGGTGATAGTGCAACAGCATATGTCTGAGGCAAATGATAAGCTAAAACAGGTATAATATGAAACCAGTAAGAATTAGGTGAAGACTATGCTTCCGAGTCAATCATCTGGTAGACTTTTAGGTTGCTGCTCCGTGCAACCATCTTGATGACGCCCTTCGCTTCGAGCATGCCGAGCATTCTCTTGGCTACGCTTATCTTTAGGTTCCACCTAGTGGCTACGCTTGTAGCTGTGACTGCTTTCATTCCCTTGAGTGCGCCTATTACTTCTTTGCTGTTTATATCGGGCATATCTACTGAGCCGATTATTTTTTCTCTTGGTCCTGTTGTTGACATCTATTATTCATCCTCAAATGCCGGGGTGTTATTGATAAACCCTACGCCTGGAGCAAACCGTATTATCGTATAGATTCTACTCTTCATTTGATCGAGAAATATCTTGGTTTTTTATGGTCTGAACCCAAATAAAATGGTATATTAACTACCTGACACCATGTTGCATTTTGTCTAGGGTACAACTTACTTAATCATATTCCCCATCTATATTCAACTGGTGTACAATTAAATGCCGAAATGTGGAATTTGCAAAAAAGAGGTAAAAGAACAGCCAAAGATTACAGCAGAAGGAAAATGCTCAGTCTGCGGAGCAAAACTCAAGGTAGCTTAAAACTACCCCATTTTTATAAAAAAAGGTTAGGATTTTTCAGTATATCCGACATATGCACCGTAAGCGCCGATTACAACCTTTACGGCTGCGTGCCACATGGGCTCTGTTCCCATGGTCAGGCTAGGTATGAGACCAGCGATTCCCATGAGGGCTACTACTACGCCGAGGATCATTAGAACTGTCTTTGATGAGGGCATATTAGATTCAAAGGATATGTTACTGTATTTGTTGTTGATACTAAAGACAAAGGTATCTCGGTTACAGGCAGTATAAGTAACGGGTTATATTGAAAAAAATGATTCAAATGCAGATAATTGGTAGAATAATGTGTAACCCTAGGCTTAGAGATATTTCTGTATCTCTTCCTCTGATAGAGTTTTGAGGACCTTTGTGTCCTTTGGTATGACAGCTACATTGATGGTTTCAGGGGTTAACTCTTCCTCACTGGCTTCCTTCAACGCCTCGATTGCGAGACCGATGGCTTCATCAAGAGTTATATCGTCTCTGTATTGGTCTGAAAGCACTTTCTTTGATTTCTCGCTGTTTCGCCCTATGGAGGTCGCCTTGTAGCCCCGGTAGCTTCCACTGGGGTCCGTGGCGATCAGGCTTACTCTAAACTCGTCAACGCCACCAAAAAGGAGGCTAACTCCAAACGGTCGTACGCCAGCGTTCTGGGTGTATCTCTGAAGCAGGTCACCTACACCGCTTGTCAAGTCTTCTACGTCTACTGGCTCATCGTAGGTCATCTTGTTGCTCTGACTGTAGAGCCGTGCCTGCCTGATGAGTACTCTTGCATCTGGGCTGAGACCCGCGATGGCCACGCCCACATGGTCATCGATCTTGAATATTTTCTTGCTATTGCTTGGCGCCGCTAGTTTACTCAGCTTTGGCTCCAGTGCAGCTAGTACTATGCCTCCCTCGCTCCTGACGCCAACTATTGGGCTTCCCCGTTTTACTAGCTCTAGGGCGTATTCTACCTGGTATATTCTTCCCTCTGGGGAGAAGATTGTGATTGCTCCATCGTATTCTCTTCCACGTGACACTGTTATCAGCCCGAGATATCCTGAATAGGGAATGTAGCCCCATTTTTAAAGGTTCCATAGATGGTGTATGCTGATTCTTTTTCTGTTGTTATTTGTGTTGTCGCTGAAAATCTGAAAGGTTATAGTAGTCGTGGTGAAGGTAAGTTCAATATATTAGATTTGGTATTTTTTAGTTATGTTTAACATTTGTGAACGTGTGCTAACATACCTCAAAGAAGCTGAGTATGTTGATGTACGTGTTGAATCATACAACAACACATCCTTAACGGTGATAGATGGGCAGATACAGAAATGCCTTACCTATTTCAAGAAAGGCGCTGCCATAAGACTCATATCGGGGGGCGCTTGGGGATTCCAGAGTACAACGGATCTGACCAAGAATGGGCTTGAGCAAGCAGCCGACACAGCCCTCTCTATGGCTCGCGCAGAGTCAGCTAGGATCAAGGAGCCTGTGAAGATCGCACCTGTCAAGGTCTGCGAGGACACTGTGGACCCAAAGGTGAAGATAGATTTCAGGGAGATGACTCTGGAAGACAAGATCGATCTTAATCTTGAGTGGAACAAAGCGGTGAAAAATAGTCCAGATGTGATGCGCAGCTTCACCCAGTACACGACGATTGACGCGGACAAGTACTTCGCAAGCTCGGAAGGCGCCAGGATACACTTCATTAAACCTGTTCCATATCTTCAGTTGACCGCGTTTGCCAGGGGAATAGATGGGGTACAATCTTATACTGAGAGATTTGGGGGGACTGGTGGACACGAGATATTCGCTGGAGGTGACCCTGTCCAGGTGTGTGAGGCTCTTGGTGTGACTGCGGTGGAGGTTGCTAAAGCTAAGCCTGCTCCTCAGATGAGGGACACTCATGTGATATTCGATCCTCAATTCATGTCGTTGCTCACCCACGAGATCGTTGGTCATCCAAGTGAGGGGGATAGGGTTTTAGGTCGTGAGGCTGCTTGGGCAGGCACTGCTTGGTGGAAGGGCTTGGAGGGGGAGACCGTGGGTAGTGAGTATTTCACAGCCTATGATGACCCCACCATTGAAGGAACATATGGTTTCTATCTATATGACGATGAGGGTGTCCCGGCGAGGAGGAAGGTTCTCGTTGATAAGGGCGTCATCAAGGAGAGAATGCATTCACGTGAGACTGCTGCCGCGTTTGGGGTTGAGCCTAACTCCGGGATGCGTGCCAACACCTACGAGTATTTCCCGATAATTCGTATGTCCAACAGTTTCTGGGGTGGAGGTGATTGGAAGCCTGAGGAGATCATAGCAGACACCAAGGAAGGCGTTTTGTTAACTGGGTCTAGGTCTCCAAGTATAGATGATGCCAGATACCAGTGGGCGATATCAGCTCAAGCTGGGTGGCTTGTGAAGAACGGTGAACTCGTGGAGAGGCTGAAGAACTGTGTTGTGACTGCTACTTCTCCGGTGTTCTTCAAGTCTATTGATGCTTTGGCTGATGATGTGGATGTGATGGGTGTCAGTAGCTGTGGTAAGGGTGATCCCTTGCAGTTGGCAGCGGTTGGTAATGGGGGGCCTCACATGAGGGGTGTGGCCACCATTGTTGGAGGTTAAGAAGTTGAGCAAGTATGATATTGTTGAGAGAGCCGAGAAGGCTCTGAGTCTTGCCGAGGGGGTCTCAGATAGAACTGAGGTGTTTACAGCTAGGAATGAGTTGCTGAACATCCGTATGGCGAATACAAGAGTCATCGAGTCTAAAGCAATATACGATACAGGTATCGGGGTACGAATCATCAAAGGTGATGGGATCGGGTTTAGTTCGACCACTGATCTCAGTGACGATGGGTTGATGAAGACCATCAACGATGCAGCGATTATGGCTCAGCACAGGAAGATTGGGTTCAAATATGATTTCCCGTATCCTGAGAAGGCCAAGCCTGCGAATATCTATGATAAGAAGACAGCGGATTTCCTCTACGATCATGATGATGTCACGGAGTATGCGCACAGGATGATGGAGGCAAGCGCGGATACTAGCCCTAAGGTTGTGGAGAACTCTGGTATCATCAACGTACTCAGGTTCAGTAAAAGCATAATGAACACCAATGGGATCGATGTGTCAGAGGAAGGCACAGGCTGGTCAGCGTTTCTAACATCAACAGCAGAGGCTGGAGGGGAACAGCGTGAGGGTATGATCACGGGCTCGACGGTCAATGTCAGGGACTTTGACCCTGAGAAGATTGGTAGGGAGTCGGCGAAGATGGCTATTGAGAGCCTTGGAGGGAGTAAGATCAAGGAGGATGACTATGAGTTAATTCTCCTCCCGAATGCCTCGCATTGTGTAGTGGCTGATTTATCGAATTGCACCAATCCCCAGATACAGGATAGCTCCATCCCATTACTCAAGGATAGATTAGGTGAAAAGATAGGCTCAGATAAGCTGACGATACGTATGAATCCGAGGCAGACAGGGTTTACCTTCTCGGGTGCTTATGATGATGAGGGGGTTCCTGCTAGGGAGTTAACCCTTTTCGATCACGGTGTTTACATGGCTTCTCCTTATGATTCATGGTATTCTCAGCGTGACGGCGTTGATGATACAGGTCACGGATACCGTTGTAACTCCATGGTTAGCGGGGGTACCACGTATAATGGTAAGATGTATCATACTGAGCCTGCTCCTGCGGTTTCATGTTATGAGATGGAGTCTGGTGGCTCAAGCTTGGATGAGATGATCGAGAGCACGAAGAGGGGTATTATCGTGGGCGTTATCTGGTATAGCAGGATCATGCTCCCGACTCGTGGTGATTATAACGCCATTATGAGAATGGGCACCATGTTGGTGGAGAACGGTGAGGTTGTGGGTGGAGTCCAAAAGTTCAGGCTTGTGGATAACATCCTTGACCTTTCAGCTAACATTGAGATGGTTGGGGAGCCAGAGGCGCTGAGCAACTGGTTTATTCCTTATGGCAGGATCGCGCCTGTTAAGATATCCAAAGGGCACTGTATGCCATACTATGATTAATTCCTCCTTTTTTATTTCTATTTTTAAATTGATTTTGATGAGATCCGACCACGTTCTCTTCCATGTGGTACTATTAACGCCTGAGATATCTTGGATATAGGAAATAGCCCCAGTTTCGAAGGTGTCACAGTCCACCATTGGTGTCAAATAATTGTTTAGCTAATACTCTGTGATTAATTATGATCAAGACGAATCGCGAGAACCTCTTGGAGATTGGTGTGATTGGTGAGTTAACTCACCCAGCCATCGACACGAGGTATGTGAATAACTGGGATGGTAAGCCCAGCGTGGGACTGGGTCAGGGAGGCATCATCTATAACATCAAGCCCGGTGATAGCTGCTTTGATTGGGCTTGGGGCGAGAAAATTGAGCCCGGTACCTCAGTGGATGGAATCGGCGACGACAGAGCCAAGGGAAGCTTCAGGAACTTCACCTGCGTAGGTAACAGAGCCAAGGTAGTGAATGGTGAGGCAAAAGGCAAAGAAGGATTGGTAGTCGGTAAGGTTGGTGGATTACCAAATCGTAGCCATCATGTGGTCATCTATTTCGAGGAGGAGACACTTGAGGCTTTATCCATCGGGGATAAGGTTCAGGTAAGAAGTATAGGTATAGGGCTGAAGTTCTCTGATTACCCAGAGGTTAGGGCTGTAGGAGTATCGCCTCAGCTTCTGGATAAGATGGGTTTGAAGGATGTTGATGGGAGACTAGGTGTTCCAGTCACTGCTGTGATACCCGCTGATTATGTGGGGATGGGGAGTGGCGGCGCGCCTGTTGAGGCGAGCTGCTGGAATGTCATGACTCAGAGCCCTGATGCCTTGGAGTACCTGAAGGACTTAAAGTTGGGAGATATCGTTGCTTTGAAGGATATTCTGAGCGCGTGGGGCAGGGGGTATTATGAGAACGCATACACGATTGGAGTGGTCAGTACTGGTGCCAGCGGTAAACTAGGGCAGGGAATAGGAGTCACCACTTTGATGACATGCAAGGAAGGCGAGATAGAGCCGATTCTGGACCCTGATGCTAATATTGGCAACTACTTTGATCTAGGAGGTGCCTGAGATGCTAATAGATAACAGAGATAAGCTATTGAAGATCGCGGTACAGGGAGAGATTGTCGCACCCAGTAGCGCCAGTTACCGAGCACAGTGGGATGGGCAACCCAAGATAGCTCTCGGAATGGGAGGCATAAAGTACAATCTCAAGGTGGGTGACCCATGCTTTGGCTGGGCAAATGGAGACCACGTTGAGCCTGGGGTAACCATCAGGGGCACCGAGAAGCCGAATCCCAGTGACTGCGCATTGGCTTGGCTTGCTTGTATCGGTAATGAAGCTAAGCTGGTTTCCGGCGAGGCAAAAGGTGAGAAAGGTGTCTTTACTGGTCGCCATGCTGGGTCAGATGATCTTGTATGGTTCCCAGATGAGACCATTGAGAAGCTTGCGATTGGTGATAAGGTTCAGGTCAAGTCATATGGTTCTGGTTTGAAGCTGCTTGACTATCCTGATATCAGGCTCAACAAGATGAGCCCTCGGCTTCTTGATGCTCTTGGGGTTGAGGAGAAGGAGGGAAAGCTGATGGTTCCAGTGGTTAAGGAGATTCCGGGCTACTTGATGGGGTCCGGCATCGGTATGACCACAAACACTGAGCCAGTGGACTACGATATACAGACAACAGACCCGAAACAGATAAAGAAATTCAACATGGAATCACTGAGACTAGGAGACATAGTCTGCTTAAGAGACCAACTATGCATTAATGGAAGGGGTCACTGGAAGGGTGCCGTCACTGTAGGTGTAATCATTCACGGTGCTAGTGACTACTCTGGGCATGGCCCCGGTGTGAACCCCATCATGAGTACCAAGGATGGGCGTCTTGAGGTAAAAATAGTGGAGAAGGCGAATATCGCAGATTATTTTGGGTTAACCTAACCTTATTTTCCCCAGAATTTGTCGGCTTCTTTCTCTAACTTCAATAACCTCGTATAGTAGTCTGGGAACTCGTTAAGGTGGGCTAGTGCTATTTTCCCTGTTAGTAATGGGTCATCGTTTGTCACGTTTGTGTGTGGGTCTACCTTGCCGTGTTCGAGTTCTACGTCCATTCCTGCTCGGAACTGCTCTACGTCATACTTTGTCCAGTCGATCCCGAGTTTTTCGCCGATTTCTTTGGCTTGTTCTGGTGTGAATACCTTCTTTGGGCTCATGATAATGAGATTCTTTTGGGGATATATGGGTTATTCGATAGGCTAATTCATGGCTTGATTACAGTGTGGTAGTTCCAGTTCTTCTGGATCACAGGTTTAGCCTTCATCAATACCAGGTTGCTGTTCTCGTCAAGCACGTCAGTGTCTGCTGAAGCTGCGACTACTTCACCCACAATCAATGTATGATCGCCGCACTCGTAATGGTTCCAGACTCGGCACTCCAGATGCCCGTAGCATTCCTCTATGAGGGCGGGTTTGATCTTCTGGGCAGGGATAGGTGTCAACCCATGCTCCTTGAATTTATCCATGTCTCTCCCACTGGTTATACCGCATTTATGCATCTCATCGATAATATCTGTGGTAGGTACGTTGACGGCGAACTCACCCTGCTCCAATATGAGACTGTGACTATATCGTTTATCGGAGACTCCTATGCACACCAGCGGCGGGTTCTGGCTGATGTACATGAACATACCTAAGGTGATGATGTTGGTGTTCCCTTCCTTGTCGATGCAAGTGGCGAGAACCACGCTACTCGGTGGACCACCTTGCAGAAACTTGGCTCTATCCAATGATTTCTTCATGGGATATATAGGAGACAGACCAGTTAATTAAGACTAATAGAATAAAATTCATAAAAATAGCCTATTTTAATCAATGATAGAACCAGAAAAATAGATCTAAGGTCCATATTCACTATCGATGACACTTTTTATTAACCTTCAACAAAGATAAAGTGGAATAATACCGGAGAAAACAACGGATTATTCCAAAAACCCATGAAAATGGGGGGTGAGAGACATAAATCCAAGAAGGAGAATAGGACTATCTCCTGTAATATCATCAGTGATACTTACAGCTGCGGTCTTGACAATCGGCGGCGGTATATGGTATTATGCACTTGGGGCTTCGAATGTAATCGCGGATAATTATGTGAACGACACCCTTGACCTTGTGAATGATATTATCGAGAGATTTGACATCGAACACGCGAGTTACCGATCCGATAATGATAGCCTAAAAGTGTGGATCTACAACTACTGCGAGGTGGATATCGTCGTCGATGTCTACGTAACAGCCAACAGTACCATAAACTTGTCACAATTCGAGGTTGAGATCGCCTCAGAGAGCATAGGAACGGTCTCATTCGATTTCACATCAACCCCCCTCCCAAGTGAAACAACGGTAGCCATCAAGGCTCATAGTAGGAGGCAGAACAATGCATACTGGACATATATCGTGCCGTAGACGAGGTGTCTCGACCATTATGGGGGTCTTGATATTCGTTGGTATACTGTTTTCCGCTGTTGTACCAATGTTTCTGGTCATGCAACAGGCTGACACTATCCTTGAACAGAAGAAACTTGAGATTCAAAGAGTAGACGAAGAACGAGCATATGAGACAATGGATATGTACGCCTACCCCGTGGTGGGCGAGCCAAAGCTGGAGATCAAGGTCAACAACCGTTGCGAGCTCCCCATCTCTATTGTTCACCTCTGGATCAACGACACAGAAGAGGATGTAGATATCCGGGTATTGCCCCAGGAGTCCGGGAAAGTACTGGGTCAATTTAATGTAACCGTTGAATCAGGCGTGGATTCTGAGTTCAATGTAAGGGTGACAACTGAACGAGGAAACTTCTACGAGTCACAGGCTGGAATAATAATCTACGATGGAACCGAAGGGTGGCACACCGAGACTCTGAGGATAGTCGTCTTTATCGGCGTTGAGCAGGGCGGCAGGTGGTGGAGAAGGTACGGTAATTACAGGACAACGGTCTGGAATGAAGATGGTACATTTAATGAGACAGATACTATAAACTGGTCCACTGGCACATGCATGTTCAGTTTTGATGTAACAGAATATGGACCAGATACGTATCACGTTGTCGTTGAGAGGCGTACAGGTGGATGGTGGAGTTCATCATGGGAGAAATTGTATGATGAGGATGTTGAATTTATCTGGCCCGGCGGGTCCCCCGTTTTAGAGGTTTATATTGATTGATTTCCCCAAACCTGGTCTCGGAGCTATCTAGACCTTTATGATTAATGTCTTTTCTCGACCATAACGCTCGTAGGGCTTGGTGAGGTGCCTGTGGGCGCTCCTATCCGGGAGGTAGATACCTGCTGCAAGGTCTCTCTCAACCTCCACGGATTTCTCGACGAGCTCCGTGCTCCTATAGCCGCATTTCTTGCATCTGAGACCTTGATCTCTTCCCATGGACTCAGTTGAGCCACCGCATTCAGGGCATTTGGGCTTTACAAATCTATACTCGGGTATCAGGATGTGCACCACAAGCTTCTCCAAGTTTAAGGTGAATGAATCCTCGTGTAGACTTACCCCAGAATATGTTGTGATCTCGTCTCCGATTCGAAGCTTTCTCACCACATCCCTGAAGCTGCCTGTTGGCTCATAGGCGGCACAGTCAACGTCGCCAGTATCGTCCCTTAGCTTGAAGAAGACATGTCCACCCTCTATGGTCTCGGGCTGGGAATCTACTACGCCGTGTACGACTGCTGGGTTGTATGCCTTGAGCTGCGAGACCTTGATGGGTTCGCCGAAGTGTTGATCGGTTCCCTGATTTGTCCTGCAGATCATCCACCGCTCAACAGGCTCGACGCACTCAATCATAGCCTTAGCATCATAGACAGCCTTGGGGGTCTCGCCCCTGACCCCGTAGAGAACAGGGTCTGGTCCCCTTGGGGTGATCAATGGTTTTCCGTCCTCATCGATGTTGTTGTATGTTGAGTGATTGAGTTCTTTATCCATCGCCACAATTGATTCTGTTTCTACCAGCCTAGGTTTCCCCCAGTGTTCAGGAGTTCGATAGGTCAACAACTCGTATGTAAAATCCTCGTCAAGCGTCCCCCCGATAGCTGCGAGGGCACCGATGATTCCCCTGCCGTTCTTGTATTCGAGGTAGTCTAGGCTGTATCGTTTGATGAGACTCAGTGCATCATTTTTGGATACGATTGATCGCACAACCCGTAAGGCATACTGCTTTATGTCATCGGGAACATCGCCTCTGAGGAATACAGCGCCTGGGTTGGTGTTATCGCACTGGAACTCACCGTATTTCTCGATGAGCCTCTGAACCTCAAGTTTAACATCATCATACTTGCTATCATCGATCTCCAATCTCAGACACATCGAGGCGTTCCCCCGGGTCTTCCAAGGAGTATTCGGGTTCAGACGGAGCAGCGTGGGATAGCCGATGAATTCTCCGCCCATGTCGAGCAAAATCTCCACTAGTCTTGCAGCTAGGTATGTGGTGCATCCCCCTTCTGGGCTATCCGTGTCGTCCAATCCGATGTGCAGCTTCAACGCATTCACATTAACAACTGGTGCAGTAAAAAGTAATTGAAAAAGGGTGTGATTGGTGCCTAGACGACAATCATTGTAAGCGTGGACCGGACCTTGTCGAGTCGCCTGATCTTCCAGCTGATGATGTCCTTGAGCTCCTGCATCGTCTCTGTCTGTATACGAGCGATTATATCGTATACACCATAGACCATGTAGGCTTCCTTGACCTCACCGATGACCTTCAGACCCTTGAGTACCTCGCTTTCTGATCCTATCTCGGCATTGATCAATACGAAAGCTGTTGCCAAAACTTTCACCTAGTATTGATCATCTATGAGGGGATTTAAAAGTTCTCTGTGTAGGTTTAGATATTATTCTGATGGTGATACAAGTATGCCTAAGCTCTTGATAAACGGGAGAATATACAGCCCCAAAATGATCCTGTTTGATATGGATGGGACTCTGGTGGATGACATGCATCGCTACAGTATCCTCGGAAAGGCAAGATACAATGCATTCAAGGAAGCAGCCTCAGCGAAAGCAGCGGATGAATGGGCGAGATTAGCAGGAGTAAACACCGGGAACTGGAGCATAGACCCCATGGGACCCATCAGTAAGGCTCCGAGGAGAGACGATCTAGCAATAGCAGCTGGGGCGCTGTATCTGGATGGGCATAACTGGTATGAAGCGCGGGCGCTAGCCGAGAAGATATATGAGAGAGCGGATGAGGAGCAGAAAAAAGCATACAACCCTAAGCTCTTCAAGGGAACCCGGGAAAAGCTAAGAGAGCTAAAGGAAGTGGGGTTTACGCTTGGGATCGCTACTAATGGAGTAACAGAATTAACAGAGAACCTCATGGAGAGACTTGGTATGAAAGATCTGTTTAGCGTAGTGGTTGGTGCTGATCTTGTTGAGAGAAGCAAACCTGCTCCAGACATGATACTGCTGGCATGTGAAATTTTAGGTCATCAAGCCACAGATTGTATGTATGTGGGGGATCAGCCTACCGACATAGAGGCAGCGAACAACGCTAAAGCCATTAGCATTGGGGTAAACAACCCTAGACTCGATGTGAAAAGAGCTAGAGAGACCCTAAAATCAGTAAAAGACATCTTTATAATCAGTGAATCTTAAAACCAGAGCCACACTACTCTTTGATCAAGATGATACTAGGCGAGTACCTTACGGTCAAGGAGATGGTGGCAGTCGAGATGAACGCGGTTTACCTCGGTGTCTCGACCCAGCTCATGATGGAGAACGCTGGGAGAGCCATAGCAAACGAGGTAGCTGCTAGGTTTCCGGTTAAGAGCAGGGTTGTCGCTGTTTCTGGGTTGACTGGGAACGGTGGAGACGCCTTCACAGCGGCGAGGCATCTCGCCTGTATGGGTTATATTGTTGAGTCATTGATCCTTGGTGACCCGAAGAATATCACGCTGGAGAATAGCAAGGTCAACTATAACGCGGTCCACAACATGAGGGAAAGCATCAAGATCACCGAGATCAAGGACAGCAGCGTGATCCCTGAGATCGATGCAGACGTTATTATCGATGGTCTCATAGGCACGAGCCTACATGGCTCTCTGAGACCGCCCTTCCTGCAGATGGTTCAAGCCATCAACAAGGCAGATGCATACAGAGTCAGCGTTGACATCCCCACTGGGGTGGAGGCAGACACGGGCAAGATACATGGGGAAGCCGTGAAGGCTGACCTCACGTTAACATTTCATAAACCCAAGATGGGGTACAAGCACAACCCCAACGCAACAACAGAGTTAATCACCACCAGTATCGGGATTCCCCCAGAGGCAGAGATGTACACTGGTCCAGGCGATGTCTATATGCTTCACCCTGTTAGAGAATCTGAGAGCCACAAGGGGATGTGGGGAAG
This sequence comes from uncultured Candidatus Bathyarchaeia archaeon, assembly GCA_964628765.1. Lineage (GTDB taxonomy): Archaea > Thermoproteota > Bathyarchaeia > TCS64 > TCS64 > RBG-16-57-9. The sequence continues at coordinate 12,458 of CAZVMT010000016.1, forward strand.
CCTCCTCGTGGTTGGTGGAAGCGAGACATACTCCGGTGCACCTACCCTCAGTTCCCTCGCAGCCTACAGTATGGGACTTGATCTAGTATACTCAGCGGTTCCAGAGACAGCAGCCGGTGCAGTGATGGCGGCTAGCCCAAGCATGATCACGGTAAAGCTTAAGGGGGAACGCCTGACACCCGAGAATCTGGGTCAGGTTGAGCCTTTCTTGGATAAGGTCTCGGCTGTCGCGGTTGGTCCGGGGCTGGGGTTGGAGTCTGAGACCGTGGAGGCTGTTGAAGAACTGGTTCATATGGTCAATAAGCGGGGAATCCCCATAGTTCTGGACGCTGATGGCCTCAAGGCATACGCCAAGAAGCCAGTAGATCTAAAAATACCAGCTGTCTTCACGCCCCATGGGAGAGAGTTTATTCTACTAGCCGATGAAGAAGCAACTGGTTCTCATCTGGAAAAGGGAGCTACTGTAGAGAAGGCTGCTAAGAAACTAGGCTCTGTGATGTTATTGAAGGGCAACGTGGACGTCATCAGCAACGGAAAGTACACTCGGTATAACTGGACTGGAAACCCCGGGATGACCGTAGGGGGCACTGGAGACGTATTGACTGGGATAGTTGGTGCTTACCTAGCCCAGAAAGCTGATCCCTTCTACGCGGCTGGGGCAGCAGCTTTCATCAACGGTAAAGCTGGAGATCTAGTTGCATGTGAAAAAGGATACCATCTGTTGCCAGAGGACTTGATTGAAAAGATTCCGTATGTTGTTGAGGACTGCATCAGCCACAGGGTCTAAGGCAATAAGGGCTGGACGTTCTTATCCAAGAGATCCGCGACCCTATCCATGGGTAGCTTCAGGTCCTCGTGGGTTGCGTATCTGTTGATGTTCATGAGCATGTCCACGTAGGGGCGCTGCCTCACGCCGGGGTAATCTGTGCCAAAGACCATCTTGTGGAGTACACCCATGTTCAACGCCGTTAACAGGTCCTTCCATAGCAGGTACAGGAAGCTTGGGTGGTTCACGTCTCCGTATGGCCAGCTGATGTCACAGTAGACATTCTTGTGTTTTCTGGCGACGTAGATGGTCTCATCCACCCTTGGGTAGCCCATGTGTGCTAGGACTATCTTTAGCTCTGGGAAGCACTCGGCGACAACATCGATCTGAGCGGGATCAGTATGATACAGGTAATCGTACTCGACTGGCATACCCGCGTGGTGGAACATCACAGGCATACCGAGTTCTGAGGCAGCCTCGTAGACCTTGAAGGCATGTGTGTCATCGGGCTTGTATCCATCGCTACAGGGGTAAAGCTTCAACCCGTGGAGCCCAAGCTCCTCTCGCTGCAGGCGAGCTTCCTCATCTGAGCCGTGGAGAACGGGGTTCACGTACCCGAAGCCGATGAATCTGTCTGGTGCCTGCCTGCAGAACTCCGCGACCTGTTTTGGTGTGGTTCGTTTGTCGCTGAGGACTATTGCTTTGTCTATTCCTGCTTCTTGGAGGTCTGCTATGAATTCTTCTTTGGTGACGCTGATGATGGTTGGGTTGGCTGGGTCGCTGTACTCTGTCATGCTGATGTGGCAGTGGTAATCAACTCTTGGTATCCCACGGCTCCCGAGACTGTGTTGCCTCGTAAGCATGGCTGTGTCGATGGCTGACAATCTATTTCACAGAAAAGGTGTGTTATATGGTTAAATATTATCGCCTAACAGGAAACATATCGTGGGCGTAGGCTCGACCCGATTTACTGATGTAGGCTTCAGCATGTCTAACACCGCATCTTCTACCATACTCCCTGAACCTGTGAGTATACCACTCAACGAGCCTCTCCATGTAGTCTCCTTGTTCTGCTGGTGGTTTTCCCCAGTCTTGCCACTGGCTGGTGTGTTTCTTGAAGCTCTCTATTTTCTTCTCCATGTAATCCGAGACATCGATGTAAACATCTGGTTCCTGGTTGGTCATGGGTGTCCCGAAGAAGAATATCTCTGGCTCGGGTCTGTGGGCTGGGTACTCTGTCTCGTGTAGTGGTAGGCTCGCCTTGAGGCTAGCGTCGCTTGCAGCCATGCCCACATTTCTATGATCGTCTCGCCACACCAATGGGTGGAACGTGAGCACTATGTCTGGTTTCAGTTCACGGTACACCTCAACTAGAGCCTCTCTAAGTTCATCTCCACTTGGCACACTAGCATCATTATAGTCTAGGAACCGTATATTTGCGCCTAGTACCTCTGCTGCCTGCCTCATCTCCTCGGTTCTTATGGCTTCAAGTTCTGTTGTGGGTATCTCCCAGTGCCCCTTTCCACCCCGAGTAGCATGGACAATCGTGGCTCTGTGTCCACGATCAACATATTTTGCTATGGTTCCGCTTGCAAAGGTCTCGTCATCCGGGTGAGCACCCACGAATAGTATATGCATTAATCCACCTCAAACTGGGGCAGGAGATCCCTGTGAATACTCATCAACTCATCAAAAGCCACCAAGGCTTTCTCCTGATCATTCACCACAGGGTCCACTAGTAGCGCCTGTTTCGCCTTATTCATGTCCCCTGATACCCCTGCATCTACAACCAGACTCTGGACCATGATCTGGATGTTGCATAGGGCAGCCAAGCCTTCTGGCATCTCTCCTACCTGTATGGGGTGGATTCCAGTTTTGTTGATGATGGCTGGGGTCTCGACTATCGAGTCCTTGATGAGGTTGGGTATCTGCCCTGTGTTTGGTAGGTTGACCTGTAGCTCCATGTGGTTGCTGTTACTCACCATCCCAGCGATGATATGCATGGCGCGTTCCCCAGAGAGCCGACCCTTGACGTCCAGTGGCTCTTTTCCCTCGATGAGCCTGTTGATCCGCATCCAGTTCTGCTGCCCCTCATCGTCGCATCGGTTGATCCAGTTCAACCCACGGACCTTGTCCGGAGTAACCTCCCACGAATAAGCAAGGTATTCACCCACATGGTTGTCGTCTGTTGAGGGGTAGAGACCGAATTGCCTGTACATCGCCTTGCATAGTGGTTGGAAGCCCTTGGCTTTCCTGAGGGCTTCATCAAGCATAGGGTAAGCGTCTGTGCCATCCTTGAGCCTGAGTTCCTTGTACCAGCTGAAGTGGTTGAGCCCAAAGGATACCGCGTCCAGCAGAGCTGTGGGTATGTTCATCAAAGGAGCCAAACGTTGGAGCTGGTGTTCTACTTCGTGGCAGAGCCCCACTGTCTTGATGTCTGTGCATCTCTCGATTGCCAAGCATAGACGTGGAACAGGGTTAGTATAGTTCAATAACCACGCGTCTGGGCAGACATCCTCCATAGTGAAAGCTATCTCCAGCATGGGTGGGATGTTTCGCCACGTGTGAAACAAGCCCCCGGGTCCACCGTTCTCACCGATGACCTGCTTGATACCATGCTTGAAGGGTATCTCCCAGTCCAGCCTCCAACGCCTCATACGGTCAACCTCGATAGCCACCAACACAAAATCAGCGTCACTGAGAGCCTCCTCAGGGTCGATAGTCTGACTTACCTCAAGTTCTGCCCCGGTTTCTTGGTTCATTCTCTCGGCGAGCCCATTCATGGAGTTGAGGCGTTTCTCATCGATGTCGTGGAGCATTAGCTCTGAGCCTTTTAATGCGGGTATGTTTGTGGCGTCCAGTACGCTGTTGTATCCGAATACGCTGCTTCCTGCTCCCACGAGAACTATCTTGACCATAAATAGGGGTTGACAGATGCGTGTATATGTTTTAGCCCAAGGCGTAGTATATCATGTATGCTCCGGCGATGATGAGTATCGCTGCGTTTATCTTCTTCATATGGGGGAGTATGGACATTAACTTCTGGTAGATATACTCCTTGCTATAGGTCAATGCCACGCTCAAGGGGACCAATACAGAGGCCGAGCCCAGCGCATAAACAAGAAACATTACTAAAATCGACACGAATCCACCAGCGGAGGCTGATTGGAGCACCAACAATATGAAAACCGGGAAGCTGCAAGCCATGGAGGCTGCCCCATACCCCAACCCGTAGAGGTAGAACGCCCTCAAACCAGTCCCTTCTGGGGAAGATGTCTGGATAACCGGTATCTTGTAGAATACGTCGCTGAAGAGATGCCCCAACCCGAGAATAATCAGGATCACACCAATGAAAGGAGTAACCAAGGCTATCTTGCTAGAGATTATGTTCAATGCGAAACTGGGGAGAATCCCGATCCCGAGGAAAATAGTCAGGAACCCAGTCACTGTAGCGAATCCAAAGGATAAAGCCGATCCTAGACCCGCCTTTTTCCCCTCGGCATTCATGAAATAGGAGACAAAGCTTGGGAGCATGGGCAAGGCACAGGGCGCAAGTACCGCCAATAGACCCGCTGTATACGCTAGGCTTAGATTAACGAACTCCATGGCTACTCAATCAAGGGCGTCAATATACGTTCAAAGTCTTGAAGGGTAGTAAAGTATTGCCTATTCACAATCAAACCATCTTGATCAACAATGATGACAGTTGGTATCCCAGCTACCTCATACTCAAGGGCTGTCTCTGGACTGTGTCCAAAGAACCATGTTATACCTTCTTCCTCACCGAAGTCAATCAAATAGTCCATCTCATAGCTCGGATCAACATTGATAGTGACCACCTCAACACCCTCTATAGACTCAACAAGCCTTAGGATAGGAATCTGCTCTTTGCAGGGCGGACACCAAGGAGCCATAAAGTCAATGACAAGCACGCTACCCCTGTAATCGCTGAAGGATACGCTCCCGCTGCCATCGATGTTTGGAATAGTCTGATCAAGTACCAGATTTCCCTGCTGGATACCTTCCTCTCCCACGGGGTCTGGGGCGATGAAGTTATCATAAATCAGATACCCGCCGATGATAGCCACGAGAGCTATCGCAATGTAGACAACAGGGTTTCTCTGATTTTTCATTCTAATCACGTTCAGTTACGCCGATTAAAAAAGGTGGTGAAACGTAACCACCCTCATTGCACTACTTCTCAAAAAGCTCAAGATAATCACCATAGCCCCGTTCCTCCAGCTTATCCTTTGGGATGAACTCCAACGCAGCGCTATTGATACAGTAACGAAGACCAGAGGGCTCTGGACCATCATTAAAGACATGCCCAAGATGACTATCAGCCCCCTTGCTACGCACCTCGGTCCGTACCATGAAGTGGCTTAGATCACGTTTCTCGACGATCTCCTCATTCTTCAATGGCTTGGTGAAGCTGGGCCAGCCACAACTCGAATCAAACTTATCCAAGCTGCTGAACAGTGGCTTACCAGAGACCACATCAACGTAGATCCCTTCCTCCTTGTTGTTCCAGTACTCGTTATTGAAGGGTGGCTCGGTGGCGTTTTCCTGAGTCACCTTAAACTGCATCGATGTTAGCTTCTTCTTGAGCTCTTTCTTATCCGGCATAGAAGCCTTGGGTGACGGCGATTAATACCAATTACGAAAAAATGGGTTAGCGTCTGATGGTGCCGCCTGCCATGTAGATGCTAGCTCTTAATGCGCTGATGGCGGTCTGGTAATCATCAAAGACACCCTTCATAGTGGTGCCATCGACTCGCTCAAAGCTAGGGATCAAAGAGACCACATCAGCCATAACCGCGTTAGCAAACTCAACCTTAACCTCGACTGGAGGCTTCACGGCCCTAGGAGCCGGATAGGTCTTTGTCAATGCTTCCTTCGCCTTTGCTTTGATCAGCTTCGCAGCCTCCTTGGGGTGCAGACACTTCGCAGAGTACCTCCCAGAAGCCCACTTCACAGCTGCAGTAGTGATACCTGGCACGAATGCCTCAGCCTCCTTAGTGGCAGCGAGATCCCCGGCAAGGAATACCGAGGGCACCCCATAGTAGCCTGCTAGGGCGCTGTTCAAACCGAACTCCCCAGTGGCTCTGCCATTGATCATTATACGTTGGACCGTGCTGCCGCTGATGGTGTGGGCGCAGATACCGTTAGGCGTCCCCTTCATGCTGTGGTACCCAACATACAATGCAGCATCGTAGCCACCCTCAGCTATACCCTCCATCATGCTGTTAGGTTTAGGAGAGCCCCTGATGAGATAAGCTGCCTCATGGACATCCTCAGGTCGAAGGTTCCTCATGCCACCATGTGCATCAGAGACAACTATCTCCTTGGCTCCAGCCTCAAGGGCGCCCTCGATAGCCGCGTTCAGGTCCTGAGCCATAATCTTCCTGGTGTGGGCGTACTCGCTGTTGTTGCGGTCTACTTCCGCCCAGTCAACTATTGTACTTATTCCCTCCATATCGATGGAGATGAAAACTTTTTCTGGATTAACCATAGATATGGGTTCTTTTACAGGATATATAACACTCGGCTACCTGTAATCGGGGTCGTTCAATGAATTCGACTGATATGGGTCGATAGTCTGCTTCTGAATAGCCTTGAACAAGCCCCGCATCCCATTAACAGGTCCCTCAAGCTGCACCTCACCCTTGTTGCTCGCGAATCTGAGAACCCCACGCTTGTTCAATGTGCCCTGTTCTGTGAACTGGAGTCCGGTGATCTGGCGCCATGCCTCTGTAATGATCTCTTCCTTCTTGAAGACCAGCCCAGACTCACCGTACAACAGCAGACGAAGATTAGTGATGTAGACCTTGTACTTCGCCTCCTGATGTGTCACCTGGAAGTCGCTCCAGAAAAGTATCTTCTCACCAGGCAACAAATAATTCTCGATGGGCATATACCAGTGAATAGGGCACCGGGTATTAAAATAAAATGGGTTACTTGAAGAAACCCTTGCCAGCTTCCTCAAGCATGGGCAGCTTATGTGCTCGGTTAGCCTGGGTCACCGTCACCAAGTCATAGTTCTTGAAACCGATCCTCTTCAGATACTCCTCAAGCAGATACAATGCACGAGCAGCGCCATTACCACTGCCACCGGCACAAGCTATCCCAAGGTAGGGTTTACCGCTGTACCTTTTGAACTGGTAATGGGTCTCTACTCGCCTCATCCTGTCTAGGAATGTCTTGGCTGACTCGCTCAAGTCATGCCAATAAACAGGGGTGGTAAACACCAATGCATCCGCTGCAACAATCTTGTCGATCAGCTCAGCGAAGTCATCCTTGAGGATGCATGTTCCCTCGCTGCGGCACTGACCCCAGCCACCCTCACACGCCTTGCATTTCTTTATCACCAAGTCATTGAGGTTGACCAACTCAGTCTCGTGACCCATTGCCTCTGCGCCTTTCAGCGCTCTTTTCGCTGTTTCTGCTGTTAATCCATCATGGTTTGGACTCGTCTGTATCGCTAAAACCTTCATGACACAATTACCGTCATTATCTTTGATAAACCCAGTGCTGAAATCTTAGCCAAAGAAACGATCCAACGTAGTCCTAGAAGCCTTCTGCTCCATCCCCTTCTGCATCTTCTCCACGGCGCTCATAACCCGCTGCTGGCTGAAGTTATGCTCTGCGCAGAGGAACCCAATGAGACCAGCCACATCAGGCTTACTCCATTCAAGCACATAATCATCAGTGGTCCTCGGATGCAGGAAAAGCTCCTTTATCTCCTCGACCGGGTGGGGAAAATCCGCGTTCTTGATATGGGGAATAGCTTCATCGATGTTCCCATGCTGTTTTATCAGCTTTAAAGCTGTCTTGGGGCCGATTCCCTTGATACCATCAGGGTTATAGTCGGTGCCAACCAGTATACCGAGGTCGATCAACTGGCTCTGATTCAACCCTAGATCCCTTTTTACCCTCTCAAGCTCCAATATCTCTGGCTCTATCTTAATATACACGTTCTTTCTAGGAAGCTTCCTGCGCCCTGTGATGCTCAGGTTACGAATATGCCTCGGAGCACCATAGAGAAGGCTGTCAAAGTCCTGGCTCGCTGCCCCCCAGACATCCCCCTTCGCCGCCATATAGGCTGTCTGGGCTTCCCCCTCACCGGGGGCTTGAATCCATGGGATACCCATCAACGATAACAGTTCCTTCGCGTCTGAGACTGTGTCAGTTGTAGCTATAACGGATTGCTGGCCGTAGCGTCTAGCCTTCTCCTTATCCCCCGCCTCGACAGCCTTATCGTACTCTTTTTTCGCTGCGTGACGATTCGCTTGGCGCCTCTTGAGAACCGTCCTCTTGAACCGGTGAGGTGCTCCATCGAATACATACGCGATCTTGACCCCCTGCTCCATGAGGTTACTATTCCTGTAGAGCAAGCCACTGAGGTGGCTAGTTATCCTGCCCTCCCGATCCTTCAAAGGTTGACCATCGCTGCCCCTGATGATCGATAGAAACTGGTAGAGAATATTGTTGCCATCAAAAGCGATAGCCCTACCCTGCAGTTCATCTATGCTGAGTTTACGCGCGTCAACGATATCCCCAAGCTGGACACCCACAGTGGGTCACCTACGCGAGCTCTACTCTGCGCTTTCCCCTGGGTATCCTGTAGACCCTTACCAGTCCTTGAATCTCCATCTTCATCAAGAGGGTGTTTAGGGTATCCTCTGTGAAGCCGCTCTGGATATTCTTGGTCTTCTTATATAGCTCATCGAACTTTAGGGCGCCGTTGCGCTCCAATAGTTCAATGATCTTCGTGGGCATCAGTTTCAAATCCATTCATTTCACATCCTAAGCTATATCGATTGGGGGCTTGATCTGCTCCCTGAATCGTTGCTGCGTGTTCTCGTACCATGTAAGCATCTCAGAGGTTATACTTGGAGCTATCTCTTTCATGGCTGCATCGAAGTCGTTCATGTTTACGGTGCTTGAGTCAGGGTCTCTTCTCAGGCTATGTAGCCCGGCTTCTCTTACTACGCTATCGATGTCTGCGCCACTGTAGCCATCCATGCGTCTAGCGAGTACCTCGATGTTTATTTTTTCATCGAGTGGCATCTTCTCGGTCTTTATCTTGAGTATCTTGACCCTAGCTTCCTCGTCTGGTGGTGGAACATATACTCGTCGGTCAAAACGACCAGGCCTGAGAACAGCCGGGTCGATGATATCAGGTCTGTTGGTGGCAGCCAGAACCACCACGTTCTGGAGGCTAACCAACCCATCTATCTCGGTGAGTAGCTGACTTATCACCCGTTCAGTTACACGGCTATCCGCAGCTGAGCCTCTGGATGGCACCAAAGCGTCGAACTCGTCGAAGAAGACGATGCTTGGAGCCGCCATGCGTGCTTTTCTGAATATCTCCCTGATGGCTTTCTCTGATTCTCCAACCCATTTGCTGAATATCTCTGGGCCTCTGACGCTGATGAAGTTGGCCTCAGACTCCGTCGCAACAACACGTGCAAGTAGCGTCTTACCGCACCCAGGTGGACCATGCAACAGTATACCCTTGGGGGGGTTGATTCCGACCCTAATGAACCGTTCAGGAGTCTTCAACGGCCACTCCACAGCCTCCCTGAGGCTCTCCTTCACCCCTTCCAGTCCACCTACTGCGTCCCAGTGGATGTTGGGTGCCTCGATGTATACCTCACGCATCGCTGTCGGAGTAACCTCCCTGAACGCGTCCTTGATGTCCTGCTGGTTCACCACCATCACATCCAGTACCTCGTGAGGTATCCGCTTCTCCTCAAGGTTAATCTGCGGCAGATATCGCCTCAGAGCCTTCATAGCAGACTCCCTGCTCAACGCCTCGAGGTCAGCGCCGGTGTAGCCGTGAGTGATCTCGGCTATCCTTACTAAATCAACGTCTTCAGCTAGGGGCATTCCACGGGTGTGGATCTGCAGAATCTCTGACCTTCCCTCACGTGCTGGAATCCCTATCTCGATCTCTCTATCGAATCTGCCTGGTCTTCTCAGCGCCTCATCGATGGCGTCCGGTCTGTTGGTTGCCCCGATGACTATGATGTGTCCTCTTCCCTTCAAGCCATCCATTGAGGCCAGTAGCTGTGCGACTACCCTGCGCTCGACCTCGCCTGTTACCTCGCTCCGCTTGGGGGCGATGGCGTCTATCTCGTCTATGAATAATATGCTTGGGGAGTTCTTCTCTGCGTCCTCAAACATTTTACGCATGCGAGCCTCGGATTCTCCGTAGAACTTGCTCATGATCTCAGGTCCATTGATGGCGTAGAAATTGGCCTCGGACTCATTGGCTACTGCCCTAGCTAACAGTGTTTTACCGCAGCCGGGTGGACCGTGCAGCAATACGCCCTTCGGCGGGTCGATGCCTAGTCGCTGGAATATCTCTGGGTGACGCAGTGGCAGCTCAACCATTTCCCGTATACGCCTGATCTCCTCTTCCAGTCCACCGATGTCCTCGTATGTGGTCCTGCTGGGCATCTCAAGCTCAGGCACTGGCTCGCTCATGATACTGATCTCTGTTGTTGGAGCGATCTTTACTATCCCATTTGGTCTGGTGTTTACCACCATGAAGGGCACGCTGTGACCCAACATCATAATCAGCAATGTATCGCCCCTCGTCGCTGGCCTATCCACGAGCCTATCCTTTACGAACCTGATGAAGTCGTTGTCCACGCTGATCCTGATATCAACGGGAGCAAGTTTAACCGAAGCAGCGTACTCTGCTTCGACCTTCGCTACCGTGACGAACTCGTTAATCGCTGCGCTACAGTTTTTCCTTATGAAGCCATCGATCCTAATGAGACCGAGCCCCTGGTCTTCAGGGTACGCTGGCCATGCTTTGGCTGCCGTGGGTTTCTTTCCCTCTATCTGGATTACGTCTCCCACGGTGACGCCGAGGGTTTTCATGGTCTCGGAGTCCATTCTAGCTATGCTTCTTCCTACGTCTCGTTGTTGTTTCGCTTCTTGTACTTTTAATTGGACGCTAGTCATCGATGGTCACCTGTGTGAATCTCACTTTCATGGACACGGTGGTTAATAAAAAGATTATTTACCCTGAGGAACATTGATGAAAAAACTTACAATGAAAAAAACCGTCAAAAGACGGGAAAAAGAACATTATTTGAATATATGCCTGAACTTTTCCAAGTCTATCCTACCGTTTACCACGGCTACGCCCTCATCCCGTAACATACCAATCTTCTCATCAACCGCTCCCTCGGCTCCTCCCCTGAAGTTACCCACTGATCCATCAGATTTAATTACACGGTGACATGGGATCTGAGGCCCACATGGATTATTCTTCATCGTAGTTCCAACAGCTCGGCTGGCGTTAGGAGACCATTTTGGGTCCCTTCTGGCTAATTCTTTGGCTAGATCACCATAGGTAGTCACCTTACCCTTGGGAACCTCAGCGAGTATGCGGAGGATGGACTGCTGATAGGTGCTTAATTTGGCTAGTTTCTTCTCATCATCCAGTGTGATCTTATACATTTTCTTCAACGATCACTTCGACAGGATAAACTATTAGCCTCTTCGGTTTAATCTCAATCTTCAGAAACTAAGAGTGAATCC
>CAZVMT010000017.1:0-19781 GCA_964628765.1 uncultured Candidatus Bathyarchaeia archaeon
CGTATAGCCGAAAAGTCAAGCTCCTCCTCCCTGTAGTCGAGCCTAATCTCCACTAGGTCAGCTACTTCAGCAGATGAAATGCTCTCAATTACCCTCTCAGTACTCAATGCTTGGACAGCCACACAAATCCGAGGCACTACCTGTTCTCCTCCAGGGCCATCCTGATGGTTTCTTCGCCGATGTATCTGAGCACAGGCGTCTTACCGATACCTGTGGGTAACACGAATTTGATCTGTCCCTGCTCGGTTTTCTTGTCCTTGTACATGGCGTTGATGACATCGCTGGTCTCCAGATCAGGAATCCTAGATGGGAGACCGTAATCCTCAACGATGTTTACTATTCGAAGATACTCCGAGGTGGACACCAAGTCATGTTTCTTTGCTATCCACGCTGCGGCTATCATGCCCATGGCTACCCCCTCACCGTGATTGACGCTATGGTTAGAGATGGTCTCAATGGCGTGTCCAACAGTGTGCCCGTAGTTCAATGCGGCGCGTATGCCTTTGCGGTCCTGTTCATCTTCCTCGACATATCCTGCCTTGATGGATGCACAACGTGCGATGACCTCAACCATCTCATCCCTTGAGACCGCGTCAATACCCTGAGACTCCAATAAATCGAATAGCATGTTATCGGAGATCACGCCATACTTGATCACCTCGGCGAACCCGGATCGTAACTCACGCAATGGCAGCGTATCCAAGAAACCGGGATCAATCAAGACCTTGCTTGGTTGATGGAAGCTTCCCACCAGGTTTTTTCCTTTTGGGTGATTGACGGCGGTCTTTCCCCCGATGCTGCTGTCCACCATGGCTAGGAGCGTCGTAGGGACTTGTATGACCTTTATTCCCCTCATGTATATCGATGAGGCGAACCCTGCTAGGTCCCCAACAGTGCCTCCTCCTAGGGCGACAACCGTTGATCCTCTATCAAGTTCAGCGTCCAGCATCTTCCCGAGTAGCTCCTCGACCATGCTCCACTGCTTCGCCTCCTCACCATCAGGAACCAGGATAAGCTCATATTCCCCCAGAGCTGCCTCAACTTTCTCGCCATAGAGTTCATTGATAACCGGCGTGGTTACCAACGCAGCCTTACCTGAGGACTGGATATATTCCCCGAGGTGCTCGCTTAGCCCAGAGGCGACTAGGATGCCATAGGAACGAGCCCCGAGGGCTACTTGGATCTCCTTCAAGGTTACAACCTTCGATTTACCGCTGTTATTATGGGCTTTATGTTTTTCATTACATACAGGAATTCCTCTGGGCTGAGGCTCTGAGCTCCATCACATAGCGCCTGCTCAGGGTATGGATGTACCTCTATCATGAGGCCGTCAGCTCCAGCGGCTACAGCAGCCTTGGACATGGGTTCCACGAGGGACTTGGTCCCTGTGCCGTGACTTGGGTCGATTACGATTGGAAGGTGACTGATTTGATGAATTATGGGTACCGCGGATATATCCAAGGTGTTCCTTGTTATCTGCTCGAATGTCCTGATGCCTCTCTCGCAGAGGATCACATCTGGGTTGCCCTCGCTGAGAATATACTCAGCGCAGCCGAGCCACTCATTGAATGTCGCTGACATACCACGCTTGAGCATTACTGGTCGAGTGGCTCTGCCCACCTTCTTGAGCAGGGAAAAGTTCTGCATGTTCCTTGCACCGATCTGCAGTATATCCGCATAACCCTCGACTAGTTCTACATCCTCAGTAGACATAACTTCGGTAATAATTGGCAGCCCAGTCTCCTTACGGGCCAACGCCAATAACTCCAGGCCCTTCTCACCGAGACCTTGGAAACTATAGGGAAGGGTCCTTGGCTTGAAGGCGCCGCCTCTGAGTATCTGAGCCCCAGCATCCTTCACGGCGCGAGCAGCCAGTATCATCTGTTCCTCGTTTTCAACGCTGCATGGACCAGCCATGACGGCTACTTGGTCTCCGCCGATGGTTGTCCCGTTTACCTTGATGATGGTTTTCTGGATCTCATCGTTCTTTATGGCGAGTCGGATCTTTTTCGGGATGGGAAGATCACATACTTGTATTACCATGGCATCCCCTCCAATGGGTTCTGTTTTTTAACTCTTCTGGGCATGGAGCGCTGTCCATGGTTGTGTGTTTTCAGAAGTTTTGTTTGGATACTTTCTTGAGGTCCAACTAAGGATGGGGCCTCGACTTTTATTCCGGGTATTAGAATTGGCGCATTGATTACACCACTTGTTAACGCATCAAGATAGGTTATCCAATATAAGGCTAACGCTACACAGGAATAATACAGACAATAATCTCATCAAGGAAACCATTACAACAATCTTAAAAACCACGATCCACCCCAGACTGCTAATGGAAGAGCAACGATCTCCCCTAATGAAGCTGATGCAAGTCGAGGGATTCAAGCCATTCAGCGGACCAGACGCTATACGGGTCTACGGGAAAGCCAGGGAACGCATGAACATGGAGAACGTGAAGGAGGATGATCTTCTCAACGCGGTCAGTAGTCTTGGGGTGCTTCTTGAGACCGAGATCGCTTTGATGTATGCTCTTCAAGACCAGATCTGCACAAACTGCGGAAACTGCTGCACAGAAAACAAGTCGCTCCGGGTACAGAAAACAGAGCTAAAACAGATAGCAGAGTACAAGAACACCAGCTACAAGAAGATCAAGAAACAGATCCACGCACGCCCCAGAAGAGACGGCTCCATGAGAATCACTAGACGCCCATGCCCATTCCACGAAGGAGAACAATGCACCATATACCCGCTTCGCCCAGCAGAGTGCAGATCCTATCCAGTCAGCGCGTTACTAAAGTCCCTTGGCGGAAAATCCACGTACCCTGAGGACTGCGAGATCAGCGACCAACTCCTCGTGGAGATAGCCATCAAACGAGCCCTTGAGGAGAAGATGAACCGGGAAAACCCTGAGCTCATGAAGGAGTTGACAGAGAAAAAGAAACAGGAACTCCAGAAGCTGAGCGGGATGACCCAGAACCAGCGCCTAACATACCTCACCAAAAGATACCAGAACACGTTGAACCAAGGCTAGCAAAGGTTTTTTCAACCCCAGAAACAGCATCGAGGGTAGGAGACCCTATTTGAAGCACATTATCCTCGACACAGACCCAGGCATCGATGACGCGCTAGCATTCCTGCTCGTATTCAACAGCCCAGAGGTCAAGGTAGAGGCAGTTACCACCGTGGCTGGGAACGTAAACCACGCGAAGGCACATAGGAACGCCAAGAAGCTGCTGGAATTCATCGGAGCAACAGATGTCCCGGTCTGCGCTGGGGCAATGAAGCCGTTGATCAGGGTGATGAGCCACGCAGAGGAGTTTCACGGCAAGACTGGGCTCGGTGACGCTGAGCTTCCTGAGCCAACCATGGAGACTGATCCGCGGAACGCTGTTGAGATGATCCTTGAGAAAGCAGATGAACTGGGGAAGAAGCTGATATTGGTCGCCATCGGTCCACTGACTAACATCGCATCAGCGATACTAGCTGACCCAGAGCTACCAAGGAAAGTGGATAAGCTGGTCATCATGGGTGGAGCCTTCAACCTGACACCATATGGCTTGGGGAACGCCAACGCCGTCGCGGAGTTCAACATATGGCACGACCCGGAGGCAGCCAAGATAGTATTCAACAGTGGATTGCCCATCGTAGCGGCTGGGCTGGACACCACAACCCACCCAGACTACAGGATGAGCGTCGAGATGTTTAACAAGATCAAAACCAAGCAGGACAGACGATCCAAGCTCGTGGTAGACCTCTGCAGGAGCCTCGTGGAGAAATTCAACGGCTTCAGCCTCCATGACCCGCAGGCGCTAGCCTACGTCATCGACCCCACCGTGTTCAAGACAGAGAAATACAAGGTGGACATAGAGGTGCATGGGGAGCTAACCCGGGGAATGACCGTCGTGGAGCGACGATATTACCGTAGGGTCAAGGAGGACGCCAACACAGAGATCATCGTCGAGTTAGACGCTGAAAGATTCCTCGACCTCATAATGGATAGGATAACCGGTGAGTAAATGGTTGACCTGATCTGCTGCGGAGCCATCAACTGGGACATCAACCTCTTCATGGACCGCCTACCACGAACAGGAGAAGAGGTCCCAGTTAACATGATACAACGAGTCTCTGGGGGAACCGCAGCCAACGTCTCAGTGGCAGCTGCACGAATCCTCGGAGAGGGAAGAGTAGCCTTCATAGGAGCCCTAGGGGAGGACCCGATAGCAGAGGCACAGATCAAGATACTTGAGGAGGAGGGCGTTGACCCCAGTGGCATCCTGTTGATACCAGACGAGGAATCGGGTCAAGCATACATCAGCATAAGCAAGGATGGAGCCAACGAGATCCACACCTACTTCGGAGCCAACCTCAAGATAACCGGGGAACACATGAACGACAAGGAGCGACTGGGTCTTATCAAACAGGCAAAAGTGTGCGTAATAATGGATCCACCGATCCGGACAGCGGAGAAGCTGGCTGAACTCTGCAAGCTGCATGGCGTGAAGGTTATCTGGGACCCAGGTGTCTACGCTGAGAAAGGCATTGAGGCATTGCTGCCCACGCTAAGAAACGTTGACTATTTTATATTGAATCAAATCGAGTACGAGAACCTCCTTGGCACAAGTGATCCAAGGGAAGTAGCGGAGGCTCTCACAGACAAGGTACAGGACATCAAAGCCATCATAAAACACGGCGCAGAAGGCTGCATCCTCTGCGATGACAACGGAGGCACCATAATACAGATGGAGGCAGTGCCCCTCCCAGAGCTAGGGATGAAGGTGGTCAACACCGTGGGCTGTGGTGATGCCTTCATTGGTGGATTCGCGTCAGCCCTCGTTGAGGATATGAGTCACATCGAGGCATTGAGGCAGGCGGTAGCCGCTGGAAGCTTCAAGGCTACAAGGATAGAGACCAGAGGCGGACCCACCCGGGAAGAGCTATTGAGGCTTATCGCTGATTGGAGAAGCCTCTAAACAATATAGGGTGCCATTAACACCGCCATACCTAGAGCCAATGCTCCAGCTATCACTGACATAATGGCTGCGAAGCTAAAGGATTTCCAACCCACCTTCGCTATGTCGCTGAAATGCACCTTTGAGCCTACTCCAGCGAAGCTAACCGCCAACAAGAACGGTATGAGTGTGTTCTTCAGGGTACTCTTGATGAATATCCAAGCCATATTCAAAGAAGGTACCGCGGGTGCATAGGTGTTTAGCCCAGCGCATAACAATGAGTTCAACAGGAATACCAAAGCAAAGCGAGGTACAGTGACTTTTGCATCCAGTTTTCCCTCCTCTGCCTCAAACCTGTTGAGGAAATAGGTCGATGCGAGAACTATGGGGGCGATCATGAATATCCTGATGGATTTGATGACCAAAGCGGGCTGCATACAGTCATTACTCAATGTGCATGCAGCTGCTATTACCTGCGCCGACTCATGAACCCCTGACCCCACCCACACCGCGTAGACGTTTAAACTATCTAAGAGCCAGCTACGCACAACAGTGTTAGTGAACAGGTAAGGATAGAGTATCATACTTATGAGTCCAAAAAGGGTGATGCCGCTGATGGCGATACCTATCTCCTCCTCCTTGGCTTTAATAGCTGGAGCCGTGGCTGCGATGGCTGATGCCCCACAGATACTTGTACCAACACCGATTAGGATAGCGAGCCGCGTTGACAACCCAAGTCTTCTCCCCATGTAGATACTCGTCAGGAAGCTGAATATGATGATCACCAAGGCATTCACGGCTCCAACTCCCACCTCAAGCCAGATAGATGCGCTCGTGACGAGTCCCAGTAGGGCTATTGAGAATTTTAATAGATCTGATGAAGTGAATCTGAGTCCTGAGTTAAGCGTCTCAGGTAGATTGAGTGTGTTTGAGACGGCTATGCCTAGTATAAAGCTCCACATTAGGCTGCTGATGGGTTTATACTGTGTCCAAATCGCGTAAGCGATGAAGGCTATAAACATCGCCAATATTATACCAGGTGCCTTTTCCTCGAAACTATCCCTCTTGCTCAAGATTTCACCAGAGTATCAAATGTGTCTGTTTATGGCATATTAGTCCTTCGATTGCCCCAGTGACACAGCTTCTCATCAAGCAAGAAGAAACCATTCTACATATGTTCAACACCACACACCGAGAAGCTACTCCAGTACACCATCAAATAACCACATTTTTGATTAATGTTATAAAACACCGAATAGGTATCCCTTAGACATGAAGGCTTACAAATACACGGAAATCGAGAACCTAGACGTGCCAGCCCCCGCCGAGAAGGTAAAGATCAGGTGGCTCATAAACGAGAAACAGGGAGCACCCAACTTCGCCATGAGAAGATTCGAGGTAGAGCCCGGTGGCAGCACGCCTTATCACACCCATGACTGGGAGCACGAGGTCTATGTGCTTGAGGGAGACGCGGTGGCGGTCTCAAAAAGCGGGGAGACCAAGATTGGCCCCGGAAGCGTCATATTGGTGGAGCCAAATGAGGAGCACAATTTTAAAAACACCGGGAAAAACCGCTTCGTATTCCTCTGCATGATACCGTTGCAGAAGTAGATCTATTTTACCGATCTATAGTGGGTATCCACTTTATTTATACAGCATTTTCCGAGTTCCCTTATTGAGTAACTTGGTTCGTGGACAGGGATATAGAATACCATTATGTGTTTGTAGTTATTCTTCACACACCATTCTATATAGCCACAGTTTGAGGAACCATGTCTGTAAGGGGTTAACGATATGAAGAACCGTCGATCAAAACTCGAAATCTACTTGGATGTACTGAAGGTAATTAAAGAAGGCACAACTAAGCCCACAAGGATAATGTATGGTGCGAACCTCTCCTGGAAATTATTGCAGGGAATCCTTGTCAGCATGGTTAATCAGGACCTTATTGAGGAGATCGATGTCTCTGATTCACGTGACAAGCGAACAAATACAATCTACAGGGTCACACAGAAGGGAGACAGCGTCATCAGGTACTTTGACCGTGCAAAGGGACTCATCGAGGTGGATGAGCCCGACTTCAACCCCCTTCAGATAGCTAGAGGAAGATAATTTCCTCCCTTTTTTTCCCATATAATTAATTTTACAGTTGATATTATTCTGGTTAAAATAGGGGGTAATTAAATCTCCAAAGGCTTGCCATACTTTTCAGCGAAAAATATCTCACCGAAATCCTTTCTACCACGAGGCTCAGGCTTCTGGTCAGGCACCCCAATCGGTAATAGGTTGATTACCGTCATCTCCTCAGGTACTCCAAGAGCTTCTTTGGTATCTTTCTGTTTGAAGGCGCCGATCCAGCATGTCCCATAGCCTAGCTCCCACGCTGTCAGGACCATGTGCTCGACGGCTGTCATTACATCTCTTTCAGCCCATCGCTCATAAATTGTGGGATCCTTCTTATCCATAGATAAGGCTACGACGACGGCTCCTGCATCCCCTATCCAATGTTGACCGTTGGCTATCTCTGCCAGCTTCTTTATCGTCTCTCTTTCTTGGACTACTATGAATCTCCATGGCTGCCTGTTGCCTGCGCTTGGCGCTAGCCTAGCTGCCTCCAGTATGGTCCAGAGGTGCTCCTCTGGAATGGGTGTGAGCTTGTATTTGCGTATGCTTCTACGGGTCTTTATGGCTTCGAATATGTTCATGGATAGCCACGGGTCAGGAGGGAATTTAAACAGAGTGATGACTCTATCTTTTAAAGTAGAATAAAGAATAGCTTACCATGACATTCAAGGTAGCTGTTGCTGACTTCAGCCACGAGACCCTGACATTCTGCCCTGAACCCACGGACCTCAAGGCATGGGAAGCAGGCAACATCAAGTATGGACCCGAGACCCTCAACACAGAAGGAGAAGGAAAGACCTACATCAGCGGCTTCAAGGAAGCCTTCGAGAACCAAGATGACTTTGAGCTTGTGGGTATCTTGGACGCTGGCTGGCCCAAGACCACGGGGTATGGGAGCTGGGTCAGCACCGAGGCGTTTGATGTAATCACGGGTAGGATGGTCTCACGTCTCGGTGAGCTCCGGCAGGTGGATGGAGTGTATCTTTCGCTGCATGGGGCGATGGCTGTGACCAATGTGCCTCGTCCTGAGGCGGAGATAGTAAGGCGTGTACGAAAGGTGGTTGGAGATGTGCCTATTATGGTGACTTTTGATCTTCACGCCAATGAGGATATTGAGATGGCTCACGCTGCTGATGCGGTGTTTGTCTTGAAGACGTATCCGCATCTGGATAGCCACATCATCGGGGGAAAAGCTGGGGAGTGTATGATCAAGACCCTGCGTGGTGAATTCAAGCCGACGATGGCGTACAGGAAGCCCAAGGTGGTCTCGGCGAGCGTATTCCAAGCATCAGAGTATCCGCCTATGAAGCATGTTTATGACCGGTGCAGGGAGTGGGAGGCGAAGGGAGTGTTCGCGGCATCTGTGGCGCCTGGGTTTGCCTACGCTGATGTGCCTGATCTCGGGGCGAGCGTTTTCGTGGTTACCAACGATGATCATGAGTTAGCCGAGAAATGTGCACAGGATATCCACGATCTGATGTGGAGCCTCAGAGATGATTTGACTCGGAAGCTGCCCGAGGCAAAGGAAGGGGTAGCTGAAGTGATGCGCCTCGTAAAGAATGGGGTTAAGCCCATTGTCATCGCGTATCATGATGAGCGCCTTGGTGATGGAACCCATGTTGTACGTGAGCTTATCGAGCAGGGAGCGGTCAACTGGTGCAGCACTGGGTTAGCGGATCCGGAGGCACTACGCGAGATGGCGGTTATGAACAAGGTGGGAGACACAGTGGAGTTCAATATGGGGGGATGGCTTCACGAGATGAGTGGGAAACCCATCCATGTGAAGGGTATGATTGAGTATCTTGGTCCCCTTGAGTGGGTTGAGACAGGACCAATGGGGCGAGGAGCTATCAGTAAGCAGGACATCATAGCCATGCTTGACTTGGGCAGTAATAGGCATCTGGTGGTTACTGAGAGGCTTTTTGCGCCTATGAGCGCTGATCCCTTGAAGGCGATGGGGCTCAACATGGATGCCATGGATATTGTTGAGATTAAGAGCCGTGTCCACCACAAAGCATACTGGGACACATGGAGCGCCAAGGATTTCCCAGTTGACCCACCGGGATTGGGCCCAGCTGACCTCAGCATTCTGGAGTACAAGCACCTACCATGGGACATTTACCCCATCGGTGAGAAATACAAACGAGTCAAGAAATAGACTCAGCAAAATACCCAATAGCCTACCCTTACTCTTTGTTATATTAGACGCGCCCCATTACCATCAACATCAACAATCTGCACATCACTGCCTTTGGCTATTCGTTGATAGAAAGCCTTCACTTCAGCTGCCTTCTCCCTGTAGACGAGGCTGAAAGCCACCTCACCAAACATGGCCATGGCGCATGGAACAGATGCCTCCTCTGCGGCTTCAAGCACCCTAGATAGCCTAGGTGTCTTGATGTTGACGGTATCCGTGAATCTTCTGGAGAGCTCCATGAATAGTTCGGGTCTCAGATCATCCTTTATACGGTCCACGTATCTTCCCCCGAGGCTGTTAATCCGCTCCCTAACCACTGGATCAGATAACGCTTTACTCGTCTCCATAGGTCCAAAGTATAGATAAACCAGCGACAGGTCCTCAGGGTGATCATAGAAGACCCCACGACCAACCCCAGGCGCCCCAGCCTTGACGAGGACACCGAACCCCCCATCCACGGCTGCGAACACGGTGCCGAGCCCCGTCTTGCACTCTAATTCACTGATATGGGCTACCTGGGCAGCCTCCGTGAAACTCAGTCCAATTCCTAGGGCTTCATTGAGAGCAAGCGCCAGGCTGATGGCGCCCCCGCCGCTGCTCCCGAACCCTGCTCCTAGTGGCGTGGATACAGTGTGCTCGATGTTGATCTCATAGGGCTGGTTGGCCAAGGCGAGAATCTTGTCAAGGACATTCAATGAAACTATGGCTTGATTGGTTATTTCACCGTTGATCCTGATGATGTGACTGTTAGCATCAGCCGGGGCGAGGGCTACACTGGTTTTTACTCCCTGCGTCACTGATGCGCCACATCCCCTTGATCCTCTTTGAAGCAGGTCCTCTGCGGTGTCGCATATCTGGAAAAAGCCTGTCACATGCCCTGGGGCGTAGGCAGATGCCTGTCTCATAGTGCTCGGTACCACGCGTCTTTGGTTAAAAGATTTCTCATTCAGTTTACTTGAAGCTGGACCCCGTGTCTGGAAATCTACCCGACTTTACATCATCGATGTATTCTCGTACCGCCCCAGATATGATGCTGTTGAGGTTAACATAGACCTTCGCGTGTTTCGGCGAGTAACCCGAGCCCATACCCAGCATATCATTGACCACGAGTACCTGTCCATCACAGTGAACCCCCGCACCGATCCCAATTGTCAGCGCCTTCACTGACTCCGTGATTTCTTTGGCGAGGGTAAGGGGGATGCATTCAAGGACAATGCTCCAGACCCCTAACTGGTCCAATGCCTCAGCATCTTCAGTTATTCGCTCCGCGTCGCTCTTCTTCTTGCCCTGAACTCTCATAACCTCGGCGGTCTGGGGGAGTAACCCCACGTGCCCCATGACAGGGATGCCTGCCTTGATCAAAGCCTTGATGACTTCTGTTTGGCGTCCCTCGATCTTGACGCTGTCTGCTCCTGCTTTTATCAAGGTTCTCGCGTTCTTGATTGCGTCCTCCACGGTATCGAAGGAGTTGATGGGCATATCGGAGACTATGTGCGCCTGTTTCACACCCCTAGCCACTGCTCCTGTGTGGCGTATCATGTCGTACATGGTCACGTGTTTAGTGTCACTATAACCTAGTACAACCATTCCGAGGCTGTCACCCACGAGGACGACGTCGATCCCCGCAGTGTCCAGCATCTGGCCTATCTGGGCGTCATATGCGGTGAGCATGGTGACTTTTCGTTTTCCCTTAAGTTCCTTTAGTTCATCTATGTTCATTGTTTTTCCTCCAGGAATCGTATCATGGCTGAGACCGTGTCATTGACTGGGGTAGCAAAATCATGCTTTCTACCCAGTTCACATATCTTTCCATTCAAGAAATCTATCTCCGTATTCTTCCCCTTGAGTAAATCTTGGTACATTGAGGAAATATTCGTGTATTTAGCGGCTGCCCCAGTGATATCCTCCTTGATATCGAGATTGAGCTTTACTCCCTCCATCCTCGCCACCTCTATACACTCATCAACGATGCCATCCCGGATATATTTCAGTGTATCAGAGGCGATCAAATTATTGGGTATCCCCAGTATAGCTGTCAAGGGATTAATAACGCAGTTCATGACGAGTTTTCGCCAGACCTCATACCTCATGTTAGCCGTGAGGCGGGTGACCAAGCCAGACCGTGTGAATAATCGAGCTATCCTTCTCCCCGTAATGGTATCAGGCAGAATGGTCTCACCCGTGAACTTGACCTCTATCTTACCTGGCGCCAAGTGTTCGACACCTACTGAGGTCAATCCCCTTACAATCTCCACATGGGAGCCAGTAATCTCTTTTGCTATCTCCTCGTTCCCGAGTCCATTCTGCAGCAGTAGAACCGTGGTGTCACTGCGGTATAGATGCTGTGTTTTCTTTATTGCTTCCCTCAGGTCGTATGCTTTTGTGGTGATGATTAGCAGTGTTTCTGGGGGAATAGCCTCCAACACGGAGACCGCCTTGACTCTCTTGTT
Source organism: uncultured Candidatus Bathyarchaeia archaeon (assembly GCA_964628765.1). Lineage (GTDB taxonomy): Archaea > Thermoproteota > Bathyarchaeia > TCS64 > TCS64 > RBG-16-57-9. Next base: position 11,724 of record CAZVMT010000017.1, read on the forward strand.
TACCTTTCCCGAGACCTTGAGCCCTTGATTATTTACCATATCAACATAGGCTCCCCGGCTCACCAGCGTCACAGAAGTGTTCTGGCTTAGCTGGGCTCCGATGTAGCTTCCCACCCCCCCTGCGCCGAGTATCACTATGTTGCTATATTCACTGTTTGGCGTTTGGCTCAATGTAGATTCCTTTCTCGGCTAGCTTGCCCAGCCTCTCCTTCATGATGTTTATGGCGTCAGAGAGAACCCATCTATTATCATACTCCGAGACTATCTCCTCTAACTCAGATCTACTCAACTTCCTCAACCTGTTTACCTCGGATATCAGCAGGGGCATAACTCTGACAACGTTATCTACGATGGTTATGGTCGCGAACTGGGCTGTCCTCGACATGGGGTTCAGGTCAACAGTGATAACCCGTTTCCCCATCCGCACCAAGCCCTCTGTCCTGTCACCATCCTCAAGGGGCACAAAGACCACATCCGCCATGTAGATGCCCTCTGGATCCACCAGACGGCGATCGCTGAACACCTCATCTATATGCGCCGATGCAGCCTCATTTACTCCGAGAACCTCTGTAGCGCCATTTCTACGGAGGACCTCCTCTATGGCTTTCTCGCGGCCTGGTGTCCTGTGAAACAGATTGACCTCAAGTTTCGCCCCTGATGCCCTTGATAACTCCACTAGCTCAGCTGGGCAGAGGGCTGCCACGTTCCCATTAACAGATAACACAGGGTGCCTCGCTAGCAGGAGGGCGGCGGCTGCGGAGGTTATGGCTTTTAACGCGGAGCCCGTTGTCTCTTCTCCCAGCATGTAATCGAATGCTTCTCCCCTCCCGTGCGCTATGAGCCCAGCGAGGGCTACGACCTTGTTGTCTATGTTGTTGACGAGGCGTTCCCTGATTTGGATGGATTTGGCTCTCGGGTGATGGCTGTCTACTTTTATATGATCTGTCATCTCACTCGCTTGAGCCCCCTATTGGGTGTGGATGGAATTAAGCGTTCTTTCTATAAAAAAAGTAAAATCACCCTAGTCTGTATTAATCAACGTTTCTTGAAGCATACAGAGATTTACCCATTGACTCGCCGGGTCTGTTACCAGCCAACCTAGCGTTACTGGACTACAAACACCTAGCATGGGAGACCCAGAATAGTCTCTGGGTTTGTCTTACTCATGGTTCTGATGTCTTCTTGGGGTACTCCCATGTCGAGGAGGCAGGCCATGAACTCCCTGAATCCTTCTACTGGCGTTGGGAGTGTATAGACGCCGAAGTCGGTGCATATTACACAGTGCTTCGCCCCCAGTTCAGTGATTTGCTCAGCCACGTGCTTGACGCCGCCTTCTTCTGTGCCACTCATTCCCTCGTCTATTGAGGCGTACTCTCGTTCCACATAGTAGTGGGTCTTTGGGATAGTTGTTGTATGGGTGTAAGCTGCTAGCGTGTACTCGATGAAGGCTCCCTTATCAGCCATGTAGCGAAGTTGATCCATGGAGGCGATCTTTGTCACGGCACTGCTAACGACAACGTTCTTGATACCATACTCACCAGCAAAATCAACCAGCCGTACACCTTCCTCAGCCGAGACATGCCCAGTGATCATGTAGACATGGGGGTTAGCAGCGATGAGCTTCAAAATCTCGTCGAGTTCTGGGGAAGGAGCAGCATCAGGGATGCTGATGCATCGGTCTAGCTCCTCTGTCTTGAACTTGGGGAAAAGCTCGCTTAAAGGCACAAATTTACCATCAATTACTCTTCCTTCTCTTGCGGCTTGATAATATGTACTGTGGGCTCCAAAGCTGATGTATTTGGCGCCATCACCGTAGCTTAACGCGGTTTTCACTGCCCTAGGATTCATTCCACCGTAAACAGTGTTGAGGATTAATCCACCGTAGACCTTAAAGTCGGGGACCACCCGGTTGACCAGCCAAGCTGTTCCATTACTCATCTCAAATACATCCATGTAGACTATGGATTGCATTCCAGCATCTCTTGCTTCTATTGCTGCTTGAAATGGGTCTACTCTTCGGGGGCTACTGAAAATATGGGGTCCCGCGTGGACGTGGATATCGATAGATCCCTTCAGTAGTTCTTGGGAGAGTTCAAGGCTTCTTCCCTCGGGTAATATCTTCTCATTCAAAATGAATCAAAATAGTATCTCTGCCCTTGTTTTTTAGAGTATCTCGCAACTGCGGGTTTCTTTATATCTTGTAAAGCATTGTTTCAGCCTATGTATAGCTTCGTGGACGCGTTTAGGGACGGAAAGACAGCCGAACAAGTTATCAAATATATCAAGCAAGAGGCTGGAGACCGAAGATTCAGGATAGTACATGTCTGCGGAACCCACGAGGACGCCATCATGAAGAATGGCATAAGGAGTATGCTCCCAAAAAACGTTGAGGTACTGATGGGACCCGGATGCCCAGTCTGCACAGTACCACCCAACAGGATAGATTACACCATCAAACTAGCGGAGCAGGGGGCAATAGTAACCACGTTCGGGGATATGATGAGGGTCCCAGCGGGACTGGGTAGCCTTGCAGATGCCAAAGCCAGAGGACTTGATGTCCGCATCGTTTACAGCATCCACGACGCAGTGAAGATGGCTGAGAAAACAGACCGAGAAATAGTACACTTCGGAGTGGGCTTTGAGACAACAGCACCAACAACAGCCAGCGAGATAATAGCCAAGCCCCCGGAGAACTTTAGCGTCTATAGCGCCCACCTATTGATTCCACCGGCGATGGAGGCGTTGCTCGAAATGGGTGTGACTCAGGTGGATGGATTCATTGACCCGGGCCACGTCAGTACCATAATCGGCGAAGTAGGTTATCAGGAAGTCCAGAAGAAATATCCGGTACCGCAGGTGATAGCGGGTTTTGAGCCATTGGACATTCTGTTCAGCATCGCATTGATCATCAAACAGATCAACGAGGGCAGAGCAGAGATCAAAAACACCTACAAACGAGCTGTAAAACCCGAGGGGGCGCCAAGGGCTCTTCAGTTGATGGATGAGGTCTTTGTGAAGGAAGATGCCCCGTGGAGGGGAATAGGCACCATACCCAGATCCGGGCTCGCAATCAGGCCAGAATACAGGCAATACGATGCCTCAAAGAAATTCAATATACTCATTGAATCAGACTACTCAATGCCCAGTGGATGCAAATGCGGAGACGTCCTCAGAGCCATGATCTACCCATGGCAATGCCCCCTATTCAACAAGACATGCAACCCAGATAACCCAGTGGGACCCTGCATGGTGAGTCATGAGGGAAGCTGCTACATAGCGGCAAGATATGGTGTAGATGAACTATGATCCGGGCGCACATCCTGATAACGGGGAGAGTCCATGGTGTGGGGTTTAGGGCCAACACACACAGAATAGCATCCCAACTCGGGTTAAAAGGATGGGTGAGAAATCTCCGAGACGGGAGCGTCGAGGTCATGATTGAGGGCGAGGAAGAGATGGTGGAAAGGTTCATTCAGTGGTGCCACAGGGGACCTACAAGCGCCTATGTCAGCAATGTAACAGTAGAGACCTCTGAGGCTGTTGGTGAATTTAATGGCTTTACTGTGAAATCTACATTATAACTGGTTTTACCACCACATCTCGTATTTTATTCGGTTAGGATTCACGTTGTGTTGCATGAGATAGTCTTTTAGACTAGGTATCATATCGCCTGGGCCACTCAGATAAAACAGTGAATTGTAATCCACGTCATAATTCTCAAATGTCTCCCCGGTGATCCTGCCTTTGCCAACATTAATGGCTGAATCGTCGCGGGTAACCGTTGGGTAATACCGTATTCTTGTATTGGATTCGGCTCTTTCCCTTATCTCATTAATATATACCAGTTCCTCGATTGTCGAGGCGCATTGAAATAGCGTAACTGTGCTCTTCGTAGCATCATCGATGTATCTGAGTATGCCCATGAGAGGAGCGATCCCGATGCCTGCTGCCGCCAAGACAACTTTTTCACCCATGCTCTTTTCATAATAAACCATACCCTGGCCTCCCTCAATATACAGAGCGTCTCCTATCGCTGCATCAGTGTGTATGTATTCTGTAACTGGGTTATCACTGGTCTTAATCGCCAACTCGATGAAGTCTCTGGACATTGATGGAGACGAGGCGAGACTATAACCCACTACTTCTCTTACGCCATTTATCTCCGCGTAGCAGTCGATCCACTGACCCGGTTTGTACTGGAATTCTTGTCCAAGAAGATCTATTTTGAGCACCCTGACTGTCGGTGTTTCCTGTCGGATATCGGCTATCTTGACTGGTATTATTGTCATGTTATTAATTTGGTCTGTTGAGGGATAATATTATCTAGGGGAGAACCGCGACTCTGAGACATTTTTTACTAGAACCTTATCTAGTTGTCATTTCTCATGTTCCATTCACGAATCATCTTCTTGGCAGCGATGTTGATGGCTCCTCTCTTGTATCAAAAAAGCTTCTCGGTGATATCCCTGAACTTTCAGTATCATCATTAGATTAATCAGTACCTTCTCAACACGAATCAATACTCAAGAATATCTATAAAACTAAGATATCAATCAAAATCCCAAGATATCTAAAGCTATTCAAAATCAATGTAAACCAGATGCTTAAAATGACTAAAAAAGTATCAATATTTTGAATAATTCCGCCGCCCACGGCAAAAATGAATAAAAATTACTCGAACAAAACTTACCACGAGACCCTATAAAAGCCCTCGCCTAATATAGTATATACTATAAAAACAAGATAAAAGGTAGACGAACCCTGAACCCGAACACAGTTTCATAATCACTTTAATTCCAAAACCCAACCAAGCCACAGAAAACGTCAGTGGACCACATGCAGCGGAAAAGCCAGACCATAGTAAAAATACTGATGACTACATCACTCCTAGTCGTGTTTCTATCACTGTTTTTCTTACCTGCACCAGCCTCTGCAGAGGTATACGCTCTATCTGGGAACATGACGCTGGTCGAACGAGTGGGTTTTCCAATCGAGATTGAGGAGGATCAGATCCAGCTCGGTGAGACCTGGACCTATATCTACAACCTTGAGGGGGGCCACAAATACCATATATTCTTGGTGGGCGAGTGGGTAAACCTCGAAGACCACCTGACAGACTATGATATCTTTCTGTACAGAGCCAGATCGGCCGCACTGAACTTCATCAGCAGCCACACCGAGGCAGCAGGATACCCAGAGCAAGTCAGCAACGATGAGAAAGGCTGGTACTTTACACCAGAGTCAACAGGTACTTTTTATGTCTGTGTCAGAAACGACCCGAATGATAGTCAGGAAGCCGAGGCAGCCATATTGATGGTTATCGAGGCCATCGATCCAGACCTCTTCTACAGGATCGAGATGAAGGAGCCAGATGATGATTTCATCGTCCCTGAATCAAGCTACGCGTTTGAGTTCATCACAGATCAGCCTAGGATGACCGTTGACATAACAGTACCCAATAGACTGGACATGTATGAGGCTAGGCTCTACCCCATGGCGAACCTAGAAGACGAGGTGGGGACAGAGATAGATGGTTTGCTCTCTCCTTGGAGCCCAGGGTTGATAGGTGAACTCGATGACGAGTACGGTGGCTTCAACGATGATCCGCAGGGATACCGTAACTATGAGGCATCGGATAGCTGCGAGAGGAGTGGCGAGGACATGCATATAGACTATAATAGCACTCGCGATGATCCCATCCTCTATTATCTGGTGTTGATCGCTGAACACGGTGAAGGACTTGTGACCTTCGTTTTACGCACGGATTTCTCTCCACCCAATATTACACTGATAAATCCACCATCATTCGTGACGAGTGATGAACCATTTACACTGAGAAGCACCATCACCGACATCTCGGAAATCGTCCAAGTGGATTTCTATATGAGCAAAGACGGTAAACAGACCTGGAAAAGCATAGGATACTCCTACGGAACAGGAATATATTCTGTGGAGATTCCTGCCCTCAAAAAGGGAACCATCTGCGACTACTATTGGGAGGCAACGGACAGCCTTGGAAACACAGCTCGCAAATACGGGCAAGCCAAGGCCATGAATCCGACAGAGATCAAACTCATCGTCGAACCAGAGGCAATCTACGGCGGCGAGGGAGTTATGGCAAAAGGCACTATTGGGTTACCCTACGCCGATCTTTCACTGAATTACACACGTGGAGAGAAGGTGGTCAAATTCGATATAACCACAGATGATGATGGGGACTTCACTCATCTATTCCTCCCAAACCAAGTGGGTGAATGGAAGGTAGTAGCGAGTTTCGCTGGAGACGATGTAAACTGGCCCAGCGATAGCAATGCATCGATCTTCATGGTCAGACGAAAACCCACTACATTGAACCTGAACATAAGCAGAGACTGGATCGGGCTCGGTGACTACGTGAATGTCACTGGTCAGTTCAGTGAAAAACGCGCCGGATATGAGGTCTTTATCACAGCTAGGAACGGGTTAAACGTCACCAGTCTATTTACGATCACAGACTCCAATGGCAGCTACATCGTTACATTCACCCCGGAAATCATGGGGGAATGGACACTCTTCGCGGAGGTACCGGCTGATGGGATATACACGGAATCCGCGGCGAGCCTACCCCACAGATTCAATGTGGGCGATCCCACCCTCGTTTACAGGTTCAATGATTTCAGGGAGAATATGTTGAAGCCGCCTTATGTCTATGGTGTGGGTACTGTACTAGGTGTCTCTATAGGTGGCTCGCTGGTGTTTGCACGGAGAAGAGGGCTGCTCAAGAATCCGCTTAATCGTGGCGAGATAGTGGAGGAAGAGCAAGTAGATCTTGAAGCTGATGAGGAGGACGAGGATGAATTCGACTTCTAAAATGGTTAAAGTTGAATATATATTCAAGTGTATTTTGCTTTAATCTTGTAAATTTTATTTGTCTGTTACATGAAGTTATCCCTACGTTAACATTAGTTTACTCAATATTCAACAACAGTAATTCAATTACGGGTATATACTACCCACACAGTAAAGGGATTGACTAACAATGCGCAGAAAATATCTCGCCGCTGTACTTCTACTGCTATCCCTAGGAGTAGTATCCACGTTAGCTCTAGGAACTTTTAGTCAGAGTCTAACAGAGACACTCCTTACAGAATACACATTAAACTATGACGAATCTTCAGCAACGCTATCTAGTCCATCTACAACAGCAAACGGGTCCGACAATGTAACCATCGCATTTACTGTTACTCAATCTGGTGCCCAGAATGTCACTTTTTCAATACAAGCATTTAGTGGCACAGATGGGACAGGCGTAATCAACGCCGCAGCCGGAGGAGCTACTTACTCATATACTGTAACTTATTCGAGTGGTTCACCACAAACAGCAACTGATGTAACAATCGCCGAAGGTAATCCTTTGACGTTTGATATAACAACAACCGGAGATGCAGCTATTAATGGACTCTCAGTCAAATTCTCAAATACTGGCTTAGTTTCAACGTATAACTCCCTGGTTGTAGATGTGTCCGATGTCAGCTAATAATACACAAAAACCTTCTTTTTCTTTTCTTTATTTCAAGCACGTAGAGGTGAAAGTCAAGAGATGAATAAGCGCGGCAAGTTAGTCCTTATCATTCTCCCAATACTATTCGCTGTTATAATAGGCGTAATAACTACACTCTCATTGCCTATCTTCAGTCTTGGCCCTGAGAAAATCTCGATCTATTTAACAAATTATGTAGCCACTGATTTTACTGTAGATGACGTTACTGTCAGATACTATACGCCCGATGAGTTGACAGTATTTTTCCATCTTTCTGGAGGTGATGATGCCCAGGAACTGGACTTTGAGTTTATCTGCAGAGACTCTGTTGGAGATCACATTTATTCAAGCGCCAACGGTACACTCCTGATTCAAGCTGTGGGATACCCAGTAAGTAACTCCACTTCAATCGGAAACGGGGATCTAGTGACTGGCGTCTTGACTTGGCCAGCTGTTCCTTCTGGGAGTCAACAGATCAAGGCAGTTATTACATTGGATAATATCGCGGTTGATACTGAATCATTTTACATAGGGCTCAG
>CAZVMT010000017.1:19881-21900 GCA_964628765.1 uncultured Candidatus Bathyarchaeia archaeon
ACTGTTTATCTCTCGATTACACTAATAATCAACCCATCCATCATATCCTTTGAACTCAAATGAGAAAACAATACGTAATGGCCGTCCTCCTCATCCTGGCATTCGGAGTAGTCTCAACCATGGCTTTTCAGCTGACAAACACAACAGATCAGATACCTGAAGCCTACTCAATATCTGACGATGGAACAGATGCATCAATTTCATCCATCAAGGTGAGACCGAGCAAAGGCGGTGATCGCGTAATCATCACGCTTGGCTTGGCGAACATGACGGCGAGCAACTCCTATGCTATTGGGGTTGAGCTCTTGGATACTGCTGGGCCTGATGGTTACTATAATGCCACTGGTATGACCTCGAATCTATCTGTGAATGGGAATGAGGATTATGATGTTGGTTATTATGAGACAACCTATGCTGCTTCAGCCGCAACGGCGACAGTAATAATCTATCTCGATAATACCAACATCTGGATCGACATCGATGGCATGATGGTCACGGTATCGGATGTCATCTAAACCACTAATATCTAACTTTCCTCAAGACCTTAATTGTGTGATTTCTCTGGCTCTGGTTTCATCTATTTTCATGAATATTTTGGATCTGGGTGTTTCATTTTGGGTTTAAATAAAACTGAAGCAGAGTTTGGTTTTAACAGATTTATGTTAATTTATCAGCCCGTTCACTGTGGTTAACATAGCGTTAACAAATAGTTAACAAGTAGAAACGGGTGATTTTCACTATACCTTGAATACAATCCACACAACCAATAGACTCGATCAAAATGAAGAAACAGTACATCATAGCAGTTCTACTGCTTATGGGAATTGGAATTTTGAGTACCATGGCATTCAGCTTCAGTACACTAACAACTGAAGAAGTATCAACTGTATACGAAGTCAACGAGACATCAGGTATGACCATCGGAAAGGTCAAGATCAAGCCACTGTCCGTAGACAAGATGAAAATAGAGGTTTCAAGCATATCCGCATCAAGCAACTATGACTTGACTCTAAGCTTTGGCTCTGATGCAGGTATCACCCTGTCTTCAGCGAGTTCCAGTGTAAATGGGTCTTTGACCGTAGATGATACTGATGACTACTTTGAGGAAGTCAACCTTCCATCAGCAACATCATCAGTTACCTACATAGTCTCAGGCACCGACATCTGGACCGACACAACCCGGGTATACATAGCCATCAACTCATACTCCTAATCTCTTAAACAAATCAAAAAACGAATAAAGTGAAAAAAATGGATTCCGCGAAAGTCTTCAGCGTAATAAGTCTGGCGAGCGCCACAACGGTAGCTAGCTTCATGGCGCTCATGATCATACGCGGAACCATGCCGATCCTGCAGATGGCTCCATTCATTGGATTGAACGGTGCCATCGTGGGGGGCTTATTCTATCTTGGGATAGACGCCATGAGCAGTTTCAACAACGCAGCTGAACCAAAACTCGTAATGGTTAGAGACTCTAGGGGCCAGGTCCTCAGCATCAAAACCGAGGGAGGCTCACAATCAGAGCCATTTAGCCTATTCGATGATGAACCCGTAGAAGAATTATCTATAGATTGCGTGGAGCCCAAACCACTGAGTGAAAGACTAGGGTTTTCCTCTGAGAAGATTATCGAGGTTATCAAGACAGCGCTCTTGATTACTCTAATAGTTGAGACCTACATGGGGGCAGCTTACATCAGTAATAACTTCACCCCATTGATGGTGGTAACCACCGCCAGCATGGAGCCCACGATAAACGTGGGAGACTTAATCTATGTGAAGGGAATCGCCCCAAGCGACATCGAGGTAGGTGATATCATCACATTCAAACCCCCGAAGGATTACATCAAGGGAACACTCATCACCCACAGGGTTATCGAGATAACCTATGACACCAACGAGATCTACTTCAAGACCAAGGGCGACAACAACCCAACCGTTGACCCTTGGGTAGTCAAATCAGGTGAAGTAGTCGGCATACAGGCAGCCATACTACCTAATATTGGCAGCTTCTTCCTCTGG
>CAZVMT010000017.1:22000-23577 GCA_964628765.1 uncultured Candidatus Bathyarchaeia archaeon
CTTGGACCCACCATTACGGTACCAGTGGGAACTCAGGCACTCCAGATGATTCCCGCTGCTCCATCAAGACAACAAAAAGGCGAAACACCTGAACCATTACGCGAGCCCTTTAAACTAGTTCCAGACCTAGATGACGTCAGGTCAGGGAATACTGAGGCGCTGCTCTATCGACTCGATAATGACTTCATGATGGACCGGATAACAGCAGATGAATACGTGGAGCAGAGGCGAAAGATAGTAGACCAGTTAGCAGAACAGAGAGACACCAAGAAACCATCCTTACTCACCAGAGCAACAGCGGACGGAATACTGAAACCAGAGGACAGCATGCCCGCTGGTCCACCAGAGGACTACTTCGAGTTTATAGACCTCAACAAAAACAAGGATCTATTGAAGCGTCACAAGCATATTCCCTTATTGTTGATTGAGAGGAGCGCTGGAAAACTCAAGGTTAGAAAATACCCTGAGGACTGGACGCTGCCGAAGAGTCTTGACAGGACCAACCTAGAATCAATCTATGAGTTGTATGATGAGCTTAGACAGAACCAGGAAAAGATACTCCTCCAGTACAATGGCACAAAGATAGGCATACTAGGCAAGAGAAACAACAGAATCCTGTGCATGATCCTAGAAGACGATGACAAGATCGAGGACTACCAAGCCCAGATATCAACCTTAACTGATCTGCTGGAGACCAAGAACGATTTCGATGATTTATTAAAAGCCCTACCTGAAGCCATGGGGCAAGAAAAAAGACATAAGCTTCAACTAAATAAAAAAAGGTAAACTGGTGACTCGATTGAAAAATAATAAAAAAACTATCCTCTTCCTCCTGCTACTAACCACAATATCGATTGTGAGTCAAGCGACCTCGGTGTATGCTCAGTCACCAGAGATTGTAGTTACTCCAACGCCTGCAATAATCAACTCAGATGGGGAAACCCATGAAATAATAGTAATCGAACTCCAGACCCAAAATGGTCAACCCTATCTCGCACCACGAGACACACCGATACACATCACAACTAGCAACATCAACATAGGAACAGTAGACGAATTCGTGACTATACCAGAAGGAAAATCGTACACAAAAGCTGCTTTCACAACAAAGAAAACCTCAGGTATCACAATAATCACGGCCAGCAGCCCAGGCTATGTAACTGGAAATGAATATCTGCAAGTATCCCGCTCCAACTTCGAGGCACGCCTCGTAGTTTATGCCTCACCTAGCAGCCAACCAAATGTGTCTGGGGAGAAGGGAAAGGTAGTAGTACAGGTTGTGGATAGTCTCGGAGAACCCTTCACCACTAATGATGATATCATGGTTACGTTAACCTCATCCAATCACAGCGTATGCACCGTAGTTCAGAATCTGGTGATTGAACAGGGAAACTACTACGCAGTAACCGAATTCACCGTCACAGGGAGGTCGATAGGTGAGGCTATTATCTCGGCACAAGCCCAGGGATATGCTCCAGGATATGACACGATAAGTGTATATGATGTTCCAGAGACCCCTGAGAAAGTCGTATTGTATTTCAACCCAGAGATACTACTTCCAGACGAACAGACCCACA
>CAZVMT010000018.1:0-20239 GCA_964628765.1 uncultured Candidatus Bathyarchaeia archaeon
ATACAAAACAACGTTATTTAAACAGGTAACTTTACAAAGTAGAATACGGGGTACTGAATGGGCACCTATGATTTTTATATACTGGAGGGGAAAAAGGTTCGGAAATGTGCATCGGTACATGAATATGCGGAGTGTGTTACTGACCCAAAGATTAAATGGACAAAAGTTTTGGATAAAATAGTCTCGACAATATTTCTCGGTTTTGATCACAGAATGTTTCCTGATAATGGAAAGGAGCCGATTTTATTTGAAACGATGGTATTTCCAGACAGGACGTATGCTCGGTATCAAACGTATGATGAGGCTATTAATGGACATGATAAAATTGTTAAAAAAATCAGATCGGAAGGGGGCAGGAATGCCAGTACTACTCATTGATAAATCGGCAAGAGAAAAAATTGAAAATATTATCGACTATGCAAAAAAACATCCCACAAAGAAATCAGATCTGCTGAAGATCAAAGAGGGGAAGAAGCCGCCGGTAGGTGACAACACCAAACATTCTCTGATTTTGTCAGGCCATTACAGAATAGTGTATTCAAGGGAGCACCAGATAGACGGGCGGTTTTATCATCATCTATCGATATCGGTTCCCGGTGGGAAATGCCCTTCTGTGCCGTCAGTTGAAATGATAGCAGAAGAATTCGGTATGGGTAGAAATATGCAGTCGTGGAATGGGATTTGGATGGAGGGGAAGGCCGTAAATGTCATTAAAGAGATTTCTGACGAGGATAATGATTTATGACGATCGTAAGGAAATACTCCTGGGCTGGAATATCAAAAGAGGTCGGATGGGAGGGGTTCGGCGGGGAACTTCCAAAAAAAAATATAGTTGATTACTGGTGTGACCAGGCCAGCAAGGGAAGCCGGGACGGGATTGTCAGGCTGTTGTCCTATCACCGGTTCACAAAGAACCCGAAGACCAAGGGGGAACGCCTCCGCCTACACACAATAACCACTGTGTTATTACAGAGCCGGGCGAAATACTGCGAATGATGTACAATGTTTTTTTAATTGTCCTTCTTGTTGCCGTTGGGGTATGGATTGGATTCGTCAATCTGCTACTGGCGGTACTGTTGATTGCCGCGTTCCTTGGCGTGGGATCTATCCTGCTATGGAAGGGCAACGTAATTATCCCATTGGTTGTAATAATAATAACGATTTTGTTTATCATCCATGTTTGTATCCAGTGTTTTTAAAATTTTTCAAGGAGCTGAAGCGGAGGCTTTAAGATGAATCTAACGGACACATATCTCATGTTGGAAGATATCTATGATACGGAGACAATTATCAATGAGCTTATGCTTGTTGAGGAGGGGAGAAATTTTTTCGACAGTTACTCGTTCGGGTATCTGGCATGTAAGCCTTTGCGGTTTGTTGAGGATAACTTCAAGCCGTTGTCGGTGTATGATGATCATGAGTATGAACTGTATATGAAGCGTCTTAAAAAGTACAAAGCCGGGTATAAGGAGAGGCAACGGAAAAGGAAACTTGCGTATAAGGAAAGGGAACAGAGAAAAGCCCTTAAACGTCAGGAGATTTTGAAGGAAAAGGAGAGGGAGAGGGAGAAGAGAAAAAAACGGAAGGCGGAAAAGGAGAGGATCAGGAAAGAGACTGAGGAGAGGGAAAAGGCAAGAATTCCTATACTTGATCCTCCTGAATACAATCCATCCTTCTCTGTTCTCCTTAATCCAACGCGACCAACGAAAAAGAAAAAGAAAAGCCCGTTTGAAAAATTACGGAAAAAATATGATTCGGTGTATGGCAAACCGGGTTATGAGGAAAAGTTTTTGATAGCGGAGCTTGAATGTACAGAGTTATCGTATTGGGAAAGGACGAAATTACTTAAGGCCGTTTGGCCTGAAAAAAAAAGGTTTAAAAGGGAAAGGAGCTGAAGTGGAGGAATCAAGAGTAGATCTATCGACGGAGGAGGCGTTATCGCTGTTACCAAAAGAAGACCTGATACATACGTTCCGATCAATAGGCAGCGTTTTGATCGGTGCGGATTGGGAAAGAGAGGAACTGGTTGATTTAATAAACAGATCTCATTGTGAAATAGGGGGATCGAGGTCAATTGCTTTGGGTCACGGGCTGGTAATTTGGTCCGGAACAGACCCGCTGTTTGTACACACAATAGATGACAATGAAAGTATAAACAACATAATTAAAACAAAAGAAGCATAAAAAGGGGTTGACGATGACAGTTTTAAAAAAAATGTTGGATGCGTTTATTAAGACACACGGTGTCACAGATGCTTTGCCGGAAGACATAAAATTCAGCATTGAGTATAACTTTATTGCGGGAGCTTTTTCGTTCTTTAAATATCTTGAAGAGTCTCTCAATTCTATGCCGATAAAAGTTTTTTTAGAAGACTATATAAAACTTGGCAATGATCTAAATGAGTATATCGACTGGTTGGTAAAGAACAATTATGATGGCAAAGAAATTAATATCGTTAATTTTAAGCGACCGAAGACTGATGTTAATAAAAACAACTGATTAGAAAAGCATAAAAAGGGGCTGGCGATGCTGATAAGAATAACTGACTATTGTACCATGGGCTGTTCACATTGCATGATAAACGCCGGCGAGTCCGGGGCACACATGGACATGGACACATTTAAAAAGGCGTTGGAGTTTACTAAGCTCTACGATATACTTTTTTTCCTTTCGGGAGGAGAGCCGACGAGTCACCCGCAGTTTATTGATATGCTGGAAATTATACGTAAGGTGGATCTGCCGTTTTTCGAAGTTTTAATAATTTCAAACGGAATGTTTCTGGAGGACAAGACATACACGGATAAAATACTCGATTTCGGGTTACCGATTCAGATCACTAATGATGACCGGTTTTATCCGAAGAAGGTAAAGATAATTAATCATCCGCTACTCACTTACGAAAACAGAATAAGGCAGGTGTCTCCGTTTGGTCGGGCAATAGAAAATAAACTCGAAATCACTCAGAAATATCCCGGATGTTTTAACCTGCGTTCTGTTGCACTATGTTCCAATACGTTCCGAGAGATTATCATGTTTATGAGGACAGTTGTAAATAAATACTGCTCTCCGTCGATAAGCACGGACGGAAGTATTGCGGTGGGGGAAACTCCCTTTTGCGAATCGATAGGGACGGTCAATTCAACTGATGAAGAGCTGGTGAACAATATTAAATCGATGTCATGTAATAAGTGCGGGCTGTATAAGAATCTGACGAATGAATACGCTGAACAATGGGAGATGTTTAACAACGGAAAGGACACAACAGATGGGAATAATTAATGATACTTTCAATGAATACGTTAATGCGCGGTTTAAGGGTGACGTCCCTGAACGATTGTTTAATCATACCAGGGAGGCTTTTGTTGTCGGATTTTCCGCTTGTTTCAATTACATGATAAGAGATGTCGCTGCAGGTTCCGAGGAGGAAGCCGACGAAAAAATGAGTCGTTTGGGGAAAGATCTCAAGAGAAGTCTTAACAAATTGCTCACAGAACATCGTATAGAAAAACTCGAAAATGAAACCACGGACCCGAAAGAAGGCTTTCATGGCAAACGTTAAAGTAAGTGATCTGTTTAAAGCGCATGTCGATAACTGGCACAGAGGGAAAATAAACATCCCGGAGGAATTATACCGGGATGAAGAGGTGAGCTTTTATGTCGGGTTCGCCTCTTGTTTTCATATTTTTGTTAAACGATTTCCGCAATATTCCGATGAGAAAAAACTCGGTGATGCCATACGTGTGTTAGGCGATGAAATTAATGCATTTATAGCGAAAACCAATGAAAAGATCCGGGTCCAGAAGGTAAGTCGAAAAAATTTCATGGAGTAACAAAAAAAACTTGGCCGGACACTGCCGAAATTGTAGGATAAACAAGCGGGTTGCCGGGCCATGGAAATATACGCATAAAGGAATGGAACGTGGTAAATAAACTGATAGTTGTTACCTCCCCAAATACGTGGATAGAACTACGTGTGTTGTATGAATCAGGGAAGTATCCGAACCTTAATGCACTTTATGAAAAGACAAAGGATAAGTTCAGCGATATGCCGGACTTATACGATTTGAAACGGCGGTGTGCCGAGGAGAATTGGGACAAGGAACGATTTCAGGAAATCAAGACCGAAATCAAGCGCCGCAACCTGGTGGAATTATATGCATCGTTAGGGATGGGGGAGGTTGAACAGGCTCAATATCGCATCGAGTGTGTGAAAGCTGTTGATGGAATGAGAGACATCGTTAAAAAACTGTATGAGCAACTTAACTGTCTGGAAACAAATAGCTCCGAATATGTTTCAACGCTGTCAAAAATAAAAGTGCTCACCGATACGATGCTTAAGGGTATGAACACCTCCCTCACCGCACTGCAGGACATAAGCAAACTTACGGGTGATTATGCTCCCGTTTCCACCAAAGAAGTGAAATCACATACCTACCGGTCGAAAAATGAAGACAAGGGCATCGAGGACATGACCGAAGAAGAAATAATTCAGGATTTAAAGCGGATGAAAGCTGCTGGAATAAATTTGAACGAGATAGATGAACTGAAAACGTCCTCAGACGAACGGAAACAGGGCAATGAGCTATGATCGCATCTTCATTGCTATCGAGGGTGGGGTAGTCACTAAACCGACGCTTACGCACAGTAAAAAGGGCAAAATACAGTGCAAGTTCGGTGTTGTGTGCCAGCCAAAGTGGTTAGACCGGGAAAAAAGCAATGGCAAGTACTTCACTGTATCGGCATTCGGGAAAATTGCTGAAACGATTTATCCCATGCTTAAGCCCGGTGTGCCGGTCCGGGTTGAAGGGGAGCTGAATGACGGGATATATCGTGATCATCTTACCGACGAACCAAAAATCGGGCGGGTGATATATGCATCCAGGATCAGAACGTTTGTTTACTGGAAACGACGGTCAGTATCAGAAAGAACCAAACAGCTGCAGGAAAACGTTGATAAGATGAGTACCCCGAAATTTAACCTTGACGATCTACCGTTTTAAAATTCAAAGGGCGAGGCTATGAACAAAAAATATTGTTGCCAATGCATCAACCCGGACACTGGAAAAAAAATCAGGTGTACACTGGAATCAAATCAGGGGGTTAAGTTCAGAGCGTGCCCTTACGACCGGGGATTTGCCAACTGGACTGAAATTAAAACCACTAAACTCAAATTGATCCGGAGTAAAATCAATGGCTATATCAACGTCAAGAAGTAAGTGGTATCGCTGTTCGTGTTTGTATCACCACGGAAAATCGGTCAGGTGTGAAATCGTGTCCCGCGTGGATCACCCCCCTCTACTGTGTCCGTATGGCAAAGGTGCTCCTGATTGGCAGGAAATCGTTCCAAAGGCATTTTTAGAACTTCCTCACAAACTGTATCGTAACAAAGATATCGATAAGAACACCGATAAAAGATTTAAAAAAAACAAAAGGGGCTGATAATGAAAAAAATGGAGCAAGAATGGATGTGTTTTATTGGCATGGTATACGGAAACCGCGCAATGCCAAAAGAACAGTATACCACTATGCGACGTTGTTTTTATGCCGGGTTTTCTGCTACTATGGCAATCCTTCTGGAAAACTCCAATAAGCGTGAAGAAGAGTTCGCAAAAGAAATGGAAAAACTTAAAGATGATTATTACGAATTTCACAGAGAAATAACACTTGCGGCTGAAATAGAAAAAAACTCTAAGAATGTGTAAAAAAATTTTACACTCAGAGAGAAGTATGAGCTATCAACAGGTACGTTTTGGGTACTCGTTTTTAGGGGCTTCTTTATTCCCATTTGTATACACTACTAAAATAGTCGAGATACGAAATCGGTATACTTGAGGTACGAAATCGGTATACTTCAGGCGTTTGAGGTACGAAATCGGTATACTTCGCTCACTAATAAAGTACCTGTTTAACTACAGATTAAATAGTATAGATAGAAGGGAACGTAAAAAATGGAAAAAAATGAAAATCAAAAAACTGTTACTGCATGGATGCCAAATAAGGCTGTCCAGAGTCCTGTCATTTGCAATGATGTTATCGCATATCGATTATACATGCAGCTTTTTAAAAAACCGTTGGATAACAGAATTGCTAACAGAACAATTACCACAAACCTTTGTGATATTAATTGGGATAATTTAACTGGATCAAAATACCAGAGGCTACATAAAGCTCTTCTGAATGTTGTAGATATGAAAATGATTTTGAAAGGTAAGGATGGTAAATCAATTGAAATAATCAACATGTTCAGCAAAGCCAAATTCCTAAAAGAAAAAAGAGGGGTGAGAAGCAACAAAATTGAGATTACAATAAACAGTGATTTTTTACCATATTTGAAAATTCTCTATATTGGAGGACTTACAAAACTGTCATACAAAACAATCAATCAGCTTAAAAGAGTGCCTACAGTGAAAATATTTCAACTTATTATCTGGCGGTCTCAATTTTCAAAGCAGTTTGATCTGACTGTTGAAACAATAAGATGTCATCTTATGCTTTCAGATAGAGAACACGAAAAATGGGCAAGCCTTAATCAGAAAATTCTTGTTCCCGCACATAAAGACATAAATTCTACTCAGATGATAAGTTATGATTATTCAACAAAAAAAAAGAACAGAGAAGTTGTAGCGATTTCAGTAGAAATTAAACGTGTCGGAATTGAAGAAAATAATTATGATCCTGTTGCTGTAGATATCGTAAACGAACATATATGGGAAGATCATAGAGAACGTATAATAAGCAATTATTCTTCTGCACATATCAAGTATTATCACAGTAAATGTCATAAGGATGCAGAGGCGGGAAACATCAAAAACATTAACTCGTTTATTTTTAAATCTATTGTGAATGACAAAGATTGTTTTGCAAAAAAAATTGAAAAGAGCAATGCAGAAAAAGCAGCAAAAATTGCAAACAGAAAAAAAGACATAGAAAAATCAAAAATTGAAGATGCTTTCTTTGATTTTGCTGAAAAATGTTTTTATTCTATGAGAAAAGAAGAACAACAAAAATATGAATCAAGCGTTAAGCTCGGAGTCGGTAAGACCAAAACCATATTCGCCATACAACTTTTTATCGTAGACTATAAAAACGAATTGATGAAAAGTAAAAGCCTTGACGATTTTAATAATTTTTTACACTGCAAGACTACAGAAAAAAGCAATATTACCAAACCAACTTGACGTTTTTTGCGTTTTTAAAAACACCTCCGAAAATTAAATCAATCGGTATGGGAAATGTGCCGTCCCTAGGATCATTTTCATAGAGATAATCTGCACCGACATTGATCAAGTGTTTCATGTCTTCGTATCGTTGCGTTCCTTCTGGTGGATCATGTTTTTGAATTTCTTCCAATACTTTCCACGCTTCACGAAATTCTGTTTCTGTTTCAATTCTTTTAAATCGAATTGGTATTGGACTGCTTGACACAGCATCTTCCGTTATAACCATATCAGCTCCTTTTTTTGAAATGGCTTGTTTATATAAAAATACATGTTTTAGGTGTTAAAAAGAATACGACAGGGTAAAATAGGGTATTGTGTCACTAAACATACGACACAAGTTATTGAATGGCATTATCTTTCTGTTATAAAAAAATTTTTTTGCATAAAAAAAAGGAGCTGAAATGGTATTGCTAAAGGCATTGGATGATAAGAATAATAAAAAATATATGGTCTTCGGATTGGAAAGAAAGGACATTATAAGGCTTTTGAATGGTGATAAATGCCGATTTAGGGGAACGGATATCGATGAAGGCTGCAATTACCTGTTTTTGTTCGGTGATACTGAAGATCAAATAAACGAAAGTATACGGAATGAATTTCCCGGCAGTTATTATTAAAAAATGGCTTCATTGAATAAATTTCTCTATCAATTAAAGACATTAACTATATTCGTTGCTGTGTGTGAGCAAAAAAAAATCGACCTTTTTTTGTGTCCGATGGGGGGCGGGAGCGATGTTGGGGAAAAAGCAGCGAACCCTCCCCATTTTTATTTTTACCTTCCAAATGTTTTTTCCTTGATTTTTTTCATCCCAATATTATAATACTGTTAATGGACTACATTCCCTTAAACTGCCCGTTGTCGCATGTTTATAAAAACATTTCAATGCCAATGATAGGGGAAGTGGAGTCCGGAATAGCCGTCAGTGTTCGGCTCAAGTGTCCTCATAAGCACAATGAACCGCATCGGGGATGGATAGAATTCACGACAGATCGCTTCGGGAACGTTGCGTGGCGTGAAGTGCCGACAAGCGAGCGCGTCTATTACAAAGACCTCCCCGTTCAAATCGGGAAATGATTGAACTACGAAAATACACTGACAACGAAACTGCGCTGAGAATAGAACTTGAATATCAACGGGTTCAGGATTGGGATTCAAAAAACTGGAAACGTTGTGTCGAAAACTGGCGTATGTATTGGGGCATCGATGCAGACAAAGGGTTTGGTCAATGGCCGCCTGAAGTTGCTGCGCAAATGGTTCTGCAGGGCAGGCAGGTCGCTACCTACAATCTCTGCCGTCCGACTGTTGATACCGTTGCCGGTGGACTATGCAAAGCACCATTCAATTTTGATTTTTCTCCCATTTACAATGAAGCCACGTCGCTAACCTACCGGATTAAGGACCTACAATACCACGAACAGGAACTGCTTGATTGGAAAAGTCAGGAGCTTGAGCTGTATATTGGCGGCCTTACTTACCAGGCAACCTGGGAAATGTATCTCACTGACGAATATTCGAAACGTGGAACCAATCAAAAAAACATTGGGTTCAGAACCCTCCTGCCAGGTACGGTCAAATACGACCCCTACTGGAAAACCCCCCGTTCAAAAGACTGCAAAAAAGCATGGAAGGACATGTGGCTCACTCCGCTTCAAATGCTTGAGTATTTCGGCAAGAAAGACAAAAATGCATGGAAGGGCATAGTTAAAGCTGTTGCATACAAGAGTGGCGGTACAGAAGCGCTTGAACGCCTTTGTGAAATTCAGGAAGCGTTGGGCGATGAGTATGGATACAATACGGGGGTAATCCCGTATATGGAAAATGAAGATATATGGGGGTCTCAATATAAGGTCGTCATGTTTTACGAAATGCGTGATGTCAAGCGTGAATTTGAATTCGTAATCACTCCCGATGGCGAACATATTGAAATCCCCTCTGAAATAGAATTCCCGGATGAAAAATTGCACTGGTTAAAAAATAACGTGCCGATGTGGAATGACGATATGCTGATGAGCGTTTTCGTTGGAGAGGATACGGAATCGGTTCAATACATGAGCGCTATTTGTCCGGGGCTTGCACATGGAATGCTTCTCTGTAGTGGACCGACAGAGATACAGTGCGGGCGGTTACAATTTTTCCCGTGGAGTGCATACCGGGTTAATGGTGAGTTCGGCGGGTTGATTGACGCGATAAAAGACATGCAGCAATCAATAAATTATCTTGAATCGATGCTTACTTATAAACTGCAGATTGAAGGCGGTGGCGGGGCACAATATGTTGAACCGGGAATTTTCATCAACGATCAGGAATATCAACGATGGGTTAGGGAACGGAATAACCCACAAGCCGTTTTCCGTCTAAAAACCAATTCCCTCTTGCGATATCCGAACGGTCCGTCTAAACCGGTCATTACTTCTCCGTATCCGGCAGAAGCAATGAACCGGCTTTCACATATTATCGATACTATGTGGGGGAAAATATCAAAAGTGTCCCCCGCGACAAGAGGCGAAACCGAATCGGCAGGAGAAAGCGGATATTTGTTTCGATTGAAACAGATCCAAAGCGATATCGAATTATATACCGTTCACCAGAGTTTACGTAATTTCTGGAATGAAATTGGTGAAGCGTATCTGTACCAGGGAATACAAACTCATGGTGACGGTTTAGAACGAACATTTTTCAATCCGAGAACAAAAGGCTCTTTTACGATAAATAAAAAAGAAATGTTTTTGGACACGGATGGTTCTGTCATTGAGGTGATTGTTGATGACATTTCAAAATTAAAGGATATTCGCCACAAAGTAATTATTACGGAGTCAAGTGATTCGCCGACACGAAAACTTGAGGTTATGCAAACTGCCTCAACATTTCTTGAGAAAACCGATCCGAACACAAAACCGCTTACTTACCAGATGCTTGCATCAAAACTGGTAATGTCGAGCGACCTGTTTAATGTTGATGAAAAAGCAGAGCTTGAACAGGCGGCAGCTCTTGAAATAGAAGTTGCGCAAAGCGAATTAGAGGCCCGTAAAGCAAATGCTATGGCTGCAGCTCAACAGGCAGCGGCGGCATCTGCAACAGGCGGCGCTCCGGCAGGCGGGGGCGCACCGACGCAGGAATCAGGAGGAGGAAACGTTCATCCGGTTACTGGAGAAACCATTCAAGAAATCGGACGGCCAACACCAGAAATGAGGAGAGAAGCACAGCCGCAACCGATAGGATAAAAAAAAATAAAAAGTGGTTGCAATTAAAATTTAATAAGGATAAAATTTGCTCAAATAGCGCTTGTGGTTAATGACCACGGGCTTTATACATAAACGGTAAACTCTCTACAGGCAGTAACAGGCCAGTTCTCCTGAAGAGGGCATAAAAAGGACCACCTTGACGGGTCAAGACGTTGAGGGTGGTCCTTTTTTTTTACCGGTAAAAAGGCGGATCGTACAAATGGACTTCGGTGGAGCACTCGCTCTTTTAAAAGAAAGTAAACTCGTTGCACGTGAGGGATGGGACGGAAAGCGCATGTTTCTTTTTCTGAGTTTCCCACACATCCAGGTGGGCAGAATAAATAAACGTGGCGTTTTAGATTTCGTTGAGGCCCGTAAATGTTTCAAATGCAACTACATCAACCCGACCATATGTATGAAAACTGCAGACAACAAAATAACCGTCGGCTGGTTGGCCTCACAGGTTGACTTGCTTTCCGACGATTGGATTGAAATTGAATATCCGGCGAAACCGGGCAAAATAAAATAACCGCGAAACGGTGGAGAAAATGACAACTACTCAAATCGATAACCCGACAGAAGAAAAAGTCGCCATGGGTTCAGACTCTAAAAAAATCGACTTCAATAGCTGCACTCCAGAAGAGCTGTTTGAACATGTAGAGCTATGGCATCAAGGGAAAGATCATAAGAACAGAGATGAATTTCTGCTTCTTGATGAAAAAGACCCCGTTGCTTACGAACGCATAAACAACATGCTTGTTGCTGGAAAAAGCGACGTCCCTCCGAAAGAGGAACAAAAAGACATTGAAGACGAAACGCCTCCCGAAACGAAACCGGAAGAAGATGTACAAGAGGATGATGAATTTATTGAAATACCAAACATAAAACTGCGAAAAGACCAGTTGGGAACGTTCCTTAAAAATCGTTCCCCGGAAGATGCTCTTCGTTTGAAACTTGAAGCACATGATCATGCTGAAAGAACAATAGTCGATCTCAAAGAACGTAACAGTGGTTTGTCAAGCCAGACATTGAAACTTCGGGAACAGCTTATTGAAGCAAAAAGACAACCACCGCCGAAAGCGGAGGGTAATGAAGAAGAAAATACCGAAGAGTTTGACTTAAACATAAAAGAGGTGGACCTCTACGACCCTGATCAACAGGAGAAGTTTTTAACAAGCTATGAAAAAATGCGGAAGAAGATAAAACAGGGCAGTGACCCGGTTGCTTCGAAGCAGGAAATTGTAGAAGAAAAACAGCTTACCGATGAACAGGAAATTATAAATCAACTTACGAATAGGTCTCTTCAGGAAGAATTTGACGAGATAAATGATTTACAGAGAGTCGCGCCCGAACTACAATTCTCGGATGGATCTACGTTTCAGCAAAAAGACCAGCAGCTTTTAGCTTTCCGGCAAAAAGTGGCTTCGGTCGTCGGCGTCACCGATACCGTACAGGCACACCAACAATACCTCTCTAATCCACAAGTCCGACAGCTTTGTGAGGCAAAGGGAATAATCGAACCACCGGAACTTGACAAATGGAATGCAATAGTACAAGTACGGGTCAATCGCAACAAAAACATAAACGATTACGCGCAGCAGCTTGGGAAAAAAGCCGTTGAAATACCCAATTTCGTTGGGAATACTTACAAAGATAATTTCTATAAAATGAATCTGAATGTAGGTGTTGACAAAGAAAAGTTAAACGCGCAGATAAGACAGCATGAGGATGCGGAAAGAAAAAAGGAGAGCGATAAATCGCGCTATGTCAGCGAGCCGCCCCCGGAAGCCTCCCATGCGAGTAACGCCGAGCTTGGACAGATGAATGAATCCGACATTATGAACATTATTAATCGGTATGGTTCAAAGGGTGTCGAGTCAATTTCTTCTGAAGAGGCGAGGCTGCTTATACGACTCAACGAAACACAGGGGATTGACAGCCCTGCCAAATTGCTGCAGAAAGCAAAGGAATAAACAATGAAACTGTATGATTTACTCCATTTTTTAATGACGTATATGTTTCATACGCCTAAGGGTAATGTTACAAGTGTCGGCGCTCCTGATGGATTATCAGATATGGGGGCTGCAGCACTCAAAAGAGTGATGTATGACAAAAAACTTAATGAGCCGATTACCGCGCTCGATGACCCATGGGTAAGAGGGGAACTTACCAATGTCATAGAAATGAAAAACTATCGCATTGAAGTACCACAGGATATCTGGTTTCAGATACCGACAGATCCTTCAAATCCTCACACGGTACGTTGCCAGGCTCTCCTCCCCCTGCAGGAAGCACCGCAGGAAGGAACCGGGGAATCAATGCCGGGGAACGAAGAAGGTCTTCGTCTCATGTACACCAATTTCTACTACAACCAGATTATGAAAGCGGTTAAAAGTCAGGGATGGGGTATTGAGTATGAAGATGTTAACGGTACCGGAGCACTCAAAATGATTACCCCGCTCATGCGCCGGTTTCTTGCGGAATACAAAGGGGTTCGTATTCGTAAGACAAGTATGCTGACTGTTGAGGACGCGCTTACGAAAGCGCCGATTTCTCTCACGCAAAACTTGTGTCCGAATATCTTTATCTGCAACCTTGAACCAAATGATATGCCGGTATGGGATCTCACGGCACCGACCGTTACCGCCGGTAGTGCGGATTCGTTGGGGTACTATTCAAGTAAAACATTCGGTGGTGGTTCAACCACCTACATTGAGGCCGTTTGTGATAAAATGGTTGAAGCATCCGGGACCGGCGCGTCTCCTGTTGCCGATATGCGTATCGATGATATCGACCGGTTATGGTACTACCTTACACAAATCGTAAAAATGCCTAAAGCCCGTATACCGGGTACCGGAGCTATGGGGTATCTGTGCATGGCTCACCAGGAAATCTACGATCACATAACCTCATTGGCAAACGACAATGGGTTCAAGGGATATTTCCAGGCAGTTAATCAGCAAAGCGGTATGGATATCCTGTACACAGGAAAACTGGTACGATATCGGGATATCTTTTTCGCATCAGATCCGCGTGGGCCTACACTCACTCTCAGTGGAAGTGACGGTGCGTGGACACTGCAACCCGGTTTTTACAACCCAGGTGATAACGACGATAGAAACAACTCCCCATGGAGTGCGACAAGCGGCTCTCTCAACTATGTGTATCCTGTGTTTTTTGTTTATGGTGCAGGTGCTATTGCGGAACGCGTTGTTGCACCGACACAATTCGTTAACGAAGTGCAGGCATACGGGTATCTTAAAGGGCGAGGAAGTTATTCGCTCGGTGGATATTCAGTTCCGATGTGGGATGTTGACTATCCGGACGATGCTAATGACAGCAACGGAACTCATGCCGGGAAAACGCTGGAAATGAGAAGCCTTGCGATGGGTATCTGCAGCCGGACAAGTATCGGTGGCTCACTCAGAGCAACATCATAACAAATAATGCCATCAGCTCCTTACTATGGCGAAGGTGGAGTGGGGGTTGTTATGCGACCCCTGCTCCATTCATTAACTTAAGAAAGAGGATGTAATGAATCAGCCGATGTACAATGGCAGTGCTCAAGTAGTAACATTACCGTATGACAAGCAACTTATAATTGAAGCGAATATCCCCCTTTTTGAGTTTGAAAAAAGGTCAACCGCTCGACTTGATACTAATGATATGGGATACGTGAATTGTAAGGCGGTCAAAAATGATCGTTCAGACAACATGCCGATTCAGGTGTTCTGGTTTACTGGACAAAAGGCATATGTTAGATATTCGAGGGATCAAAACAATCGATATGTCGGGTATTGTCCGGATGATCCTGAATGGTTCAATAGAACACGGCTGTGTTCAACCATACAAAGTGGAAAATTTAAAATAGCCAAATATATCAATGAGAATGGTCTTGTTACAGTAGGGGCTGAAATTACCGAAGAAATTAAATTTATCGGGACCATGCTACATGACTGGGTTGCAAAAATAGACGGATGCGTTGTTATACGTTCTAAAAATGAGATGGAAATAAAAGAGTACGTGAACAGAAAGCGCACCGAAGGGGTAGCTATACAGGGACCACTATGGGGACTTATTGAAAAGATTGAAAAAATACGTGAGGACCACCGGCATGATTGGATTTTTTCACCGGAATTCCAGCAGGAAATTATCCCGGAAATGAAAAAGAGAATAAACCAGAAATTCAACCGGGAAATAAAAGTAATACAAGACAGCCAGCCGGATATTCAAGCCATCGTTTCTAAAATGGTTACACAAAGTATAAACGATATGCCGTTAAAACAACTCACTCAATTTGTTAAAAAGAAAAAAGAAGAAATGGACAAGGGAGTGAATATCCGAGAAGGCAAACTGTATTCCGATGGCGTTCCTCTTGAGCGGCTAAAAGTTACTGAAATCCGTATTATCGCGGTGGAAAAATTTGATATCATGACTGACGGGAAAACCCGTGAAGAGCTGATAACATTGATTAATCAAAAATTAAAAGAAACCGTCTCCGATGACGTAAATGAAATTGTTGGGCCTCCTTCTCCTGAAGAAATTAAAAACAGAGAACTGGCCGGACTTCCGAAACTCGAAACCATTGAAAGCATAGAATGAGCGCAAGTGGAATAATAGATCGCGTTTTGCCGTGGTGTCCAGGGTGGGAAAGATCTTCAGGTAAAAAGAATCTTCTGAAGGTGCTGCAGCAGGGCGTTGATATGTTATTTAACTTTGATGATGACTGCACGATTTACCGGGATACCGACAATAAAGGTTTCCCGCCTTATTTGATTACTGTAGCCGGTACCTACCGATATTCCATTTCCTCTTCAAACTTGTCTTGTTCAACTATTTCGCGTAATATCGGGGGTACCGACTACACCCTCACCGCACGAAAAGTACGTCGAATTTTCATCGACAGTACTGTTATTACACCCGGATATCTTGATTCGTGGACCGGTATTCCATTTCGGCTTAATATTAATCCCTACAATATAGGCTGGCAGGACCGGCTTTATATTGCAATCAATCAGGTTTCTTCACAGGTAGGATATGAAAATACCCCGCCGTTTGTCGATTTTCAGATTGATCCTGGCTCTCATAGTGACAAGTTCTTTTGTGAGTTTTATGTAGGCGCTCCACGGCTATTATCAGAATCAATTAAAATTCCTGTTCCTGTTGAATATGAGGAAGCATTAGAAGACTATGTAATAGGGTATGTCCAAAAACGTGAAAGTGGACGGACAAACGATAACCTTGAACGTTTTAAACTTGAAGTGGTCCCGAAATATCAGGACAATTTAAGATCTGCAGCGAATACGGACGAACCGTATACGCCAATCCGGGTCTGTTAAACGGGAGCTGCAGCGTGGCAGAGCGCAATTTTTCACCCAAAACAATATACCAGGACCAGAGAGAAATTGTCCGTTATCAACCCCCTTCCGGGCAGTCAAAGCCGTTCGCTGACGGAGCGTTTCAAGATCTCGATGGAGCACTTGTCCCGGCCAATGGAGTACATAAACTCTATAACTACAGAGCGAAAAGAAACGGACTTGAAGCGCGTGGCGGTACAAAACTTTGGAGCGAAACCGCTCTGCCGGAAATGGTTGGACGAACCGGATACTCTCTCACAAAAACAGGCAATACCGTTACAAAAACTGTTGGTGAAGACTTTACTGTAGACGACGTAGGTAATTATGTCGTCTACGATGATGGAACTCATGAACGGATCTCCGCCTATATATCCGCAGTATCCGTTACCGTTGACGTGGATACCGTTCATAGTGCATCGACAAACGCATACATAAGAGGACCAATAAACGCACCTATACTCTACCACGAAAAGAAGGTGATGTATGTACTATTCATCGATAGACGGCTTTTCTACAGCGATACTATTGAAATTGATGAATGGACTGAAATCGTAAAAAGCGGAGTATTTGTTAATCCGATGAGTGCCATAAGTGACATGCGGATTTTTGATGATGGAATGGTTCTTTATAATCGATATGGAATATATAAAATCGATCTCAATAACCTGATGTACTGGCGAATGAATTCCCCTGTTCCAGAGAATGTACTTGAAACTGAACTTCAGGAAGTTGATGACGTTTACTGCAGACGACAACTGTATAAAATGGCACGTCTTGACGGCGCAGGGCAAAACGGTAAGCGGTATGACTCTGGTGTATCAGTACTTCAGGAAAGCGGGACAGTCCTTCCTGGTACGTCGGATAATGATTTCGCGGAAATATGGACCGAAAGACCGATAGGTCCAGCAGATACAACCTATGGAAAACTGTACGGGGGAACACTTGTCGCTCCATATGATACCGTTGTTGGATGGCAGTCATTAACAACCGGTCAGTTTCGTATAACGATAAACGGCGTAGAAAATAATGTCGTCGTCGATCTGACAGGGGTAATATCGATGGACCAGGTAGCATCCCGGATTCAGACGGGGTTACGTGACTATTATCCAAGTGCGCTGTGTGAATATGTGAGCGGCGGTGCTTTTTATATTACGTCTCCCGATGAGGGCGGAAGTGTTAGTGTAACAAGTGCTGGTGACGGCTCGACAGACATAGGAACATCTATCATGAGCTGTCAGGCAGGGACCGGAGATTCAGCAAGCCCCAAATATACCAGAGGGGCTGAAGTGGGAAGGTTTGAAATCCCAATTGATGAAGAGACCGGTCTTTACGATGCGCACTGGAATAGATACGTTTTATGCTCAACGCTTGATGTCGGTCCATTAGGGGCAGATCCATTATCCGGAACTGGAAATAACACTGAACTATATATCTGGAATACTGACATTCCAGTGGCGAAAGCATTTACCGCTTCGATGTTTGGAATAACAATCACGTTAACTGCCGGAGAATTTGTGCCGGGAGATGCGGGATCAAGAATCCGTTTTCAAAATGGTGACGAATATTACCTGCATATATATGTCAGTTCAACGGAATTCCTGACTGTAGTTTCAGGTACTCAGACTTCTCAAAGTGCAGCAATAGGCGGAGATGGATCTTATCTCGTTAATAAGCCAATTCGTGTAATGACAATACAGCAGTCCGGGACAACCGTTACCAGGCAATCAGGGGATACTTTTTCTTCAAACGATGTCGGAAGAATATTGTTCCTCTCTGATGGAACGGAATTACATGTCGTAAGTTATACGGACACAGATACTATTGACGTTTTAGAGAGTGCGACGATTGCCATAGATACTGCAGCGTGTATTGAACCCAAAACCCGATGTTGGACCGATACGGTAAGAGATAATCCATATCTCACGACGCCAAATTTACGCTCAAGAATTACAAACTATTCTCTGCAGAACCGGTTTTTTACTCCTATGCCAAACTGCAATGTTGGCGAAGTGACTGCAAATATGCTTTGGGCTGCATTACGGCAGGACTCAATTGTTTACTACTGCCCTGCAGATACGAATTACCGGCACCAGGCAGGATATCATTACCAGCAGGAGCAGAGAGAATTCATTCAAGATGCGATTATGGAAATGAGCGAAATAGGAGATTACCTCTCAATTAAATGTGTCCATACGACACGCGCACTTCCTCTCAACACTTTTACCTCAATTGAACTTACCTCCGCAGGGACCGCCATTATTAAATGCGCAGGGAATTTTATGGTTGATGAGCATGTTGGGATAAAACACTACGGTGGGGTATGTCGGATAGATCGTAAACAACAAATAGTAATAACCAGTGAACCGGGGATTCGGCTTTTTAACGGCCTTGAATATGGAGACAATCTTGCGACCGACAGGATAATAAAAGACCTCGAAAAAATGAAGGTCGGCTATGCTTGTTGCTATGATCCGGTTAACGGTTTTACCTTCTGGGGATTGGATGTATAATTATGGCAATTTTTCAAGTAGAATCTGATACGTGCCACGGACGAGGATTTTCAAGATCTGATTCGAATGGGTTTTTAGCACGGATCGCCTCTTTTCTCATGCGACCGGCAGTAGATGGGGCAAGCCAAACCTTCACAGTGAACACGACAACCGATCAGGCAACATGCTCATCGCATGGGTATTCTAATGGGGAGCCTATCGTCGTTACCTCGTCAACAACGCTGCCTGCACCTCTCGCTGAAAGCACGGAATATTATGTAATCTATGTCGATGCGAATACATTTCAGATAGCGGAAACGTATGGCGATGCTGTTGATGGCGTGGCAATTGATCTGACCGATACCGGGACTGGAACGCACAGCGTTTATGCCAAAGGTGGAGGAGCAAATTGTTACTTGTGGGCTGATTATTCAAACAGCGATTCTCAGGATTTTGCTACAACTGATGTTAATACCGGTACAGATATAATAACAATTACCGGACATGGCCTTGAATGCGGCCAGAGAATAATCTTTACTTCGAGTGGCTCTCTTCCCGCCGGGCTATCCCCCTCAACCAGATATTATGCAAGTGTTGTTGATGACGATACCTTCGGTGTTTCAACTTCATGGTCTAATGCCAGGAGTGCTGTGCTCATTGATCTTACTGATGTTGGAAGTGGAACGCATACGTTGGCTCCTTATGAGATGTCAATGATATTCTGCAATACTGCAGGAGCTGCCGTAAATGATATCGATACCGGTCCGGATGGCGGTCCGCCAAAGTTTCTTAGGATATCAATGTTTGTCGAAACTGCAGGAAAAATAAACATTCAAGCTGCAATGTGGCATGATATTACAACCCACAAAGTATGCGGAATTTGGTGGGGAATGCGTTTGTCAACCTATGATGATGCGGATTTCGTCTATGATATAAGGGGCGGAGATGAATGCTTCTTGTTTTGTACAAGGCTTGGGACTTCAAGAGAAGTTATCGGGCTGGATAATTTTATTGGAGATTCGAACCTGCTTGAAGGGGTAGATAAGGTTGGAGTAATTCAAAGCGGTGCAACAGCGGGGACTTCTGTTGCATTACAGCTTGATACTGGAGAAGCCACAAATTTCACCGTAGGCGAATTTTATTTCATAACTGATTTTAACAATACTACTAGAGCGCAATATGTTGAAGTTGAAAGCGTTGATACCGGCACCGATCAAGTAACAGTAGTCGAATTATATCGTGATGCAGCGGCAGGGTCGGTTATCGGAGCGTATGTTCATAGATGGTATGGCTTTGGTACTGGAGCAACTGCCGACGAGAGGTTTTCAGATCAGCCATCTGCAATACCATATGTCAGTAGTCCTGATGGCACATATGTGATGGATAACCAAATATATTCGGGAGGGATACAGACAGCATGTGCGTTTGAAGCCGCGAGAAAATATATGTCAATAATGATTCCTGACGATCATGGTAATTGGGCGGTAATGAGACCGGGGATTTATGAACGTTTTCGTCCAAACTTGTCATACAGTAATACTGAGAGCATGAATAGAGCATACGGAACAGCAAAAAATCTTTATTTGATATATCTTACGGGCCTCGCGGCATTCCAAGATGGGAAAACAATCGGAGGTAAAAATTATTTGTTTATAGGTTATGAGGACGATTTGATTCTTTATGGTGGTAATACTACATCTGTTTTGTTCCTTGACTCCGAAAGTACTTCATAAGGTGGGGAAATGTGGCTTTTGATTCATATGCAATTGATATTAGCGATGTTATTCCTAACGTTGAGTTCGTTACTGATTCATATGTTAATGAATCAGGGAAGGCGTTTTCCGGGAATACGGTTGATATTACCGATGCCTTTCTCGATATCGTCATTGAGTACCTTACTGATTCATATGTTAATGAATCAGGGAAGGCGTTTTCCGGGAATACGGTTGA
>CAZVMT010000018.1:20339-23552 GCA_964628765.1 uncultured Candidatus Bathyarchaeia archaeon
TATTACCGATGCCTTTCTCGATATCGACATTGAGTATGCTACTGACTCATATGCGATACCTCCATCAAGTAAAATCTTCACTGGTAACACTACTTATATTACTATCTTTGCGCTTCCTAGAGACCCTGCAGATGATACCGTCCCTTTGGTTTTTGGCGTATATGTTGATTTCTCTTCAGATGTACGATTCGGCTATGCTCCACTTAATGTCAATTTCGAAAACAGCTCAATTGGAGCATTTGATGCGTTCCTATGGGACTTTGGAGACGGTAAAACGAGCGCGGAGAGTGCTCCGTCACATAAATATCGTGAACCGGGATTTTACACGGTTATCTTTAGTGCCAGGATTGAAACAGAGTGGTTTACCATTAGAAAATACCACTGGATTATGGTATGGGACAGTGAGCGCATAGTGTCACGAACAACAAAAAGTTATCAGCTTGCACTTAATGAATCTCAGGGCGTGGGATTTTCGGAGAATACCGGGGATGATTTTGTTTTCCCTCCTGCCGGAGTACCGCCTGTTATGGTATGGGACGGTGATAGTGTTGCACACGTTTTAGTGTTTGATAATAATGACGGAAACGTTTACGACATGATGACCCGTGACGGACCGACCGGAACAGGACTTGAAAAAATATGGACTGATAAAGCAGATATTAACGGGGATAATGGAACAGATATCATCCCTCGTGTGAAATTCGGAGAAGATAGCGGCAATTACGAATACTACTGGTTACGGGCTGCTATCATACGGCTCTTTGTTCATGCGGTACATGATGCGGTAAAAGGGGCTGCAGGCTTTAGTGAAGAAGGCATTCCGGACGCGCTTGAAATAACACTCCGGGCATATATCGATGGGAAGCTCACTATTGAACGTAGTGTCGCCGATATCCCGATAACCGGGGATATCCACTTCGACGACATGGTTGAAGGACATAGAATTGCACTTGAATTTGTAGCGAATATGGGGATACACACAATTTGCGGAAGGTATGCGAAGTATATCCTGACTGATAAAATGATAGGTTCAGGAGTGATGAGCGAAGACGATTATCAGGAACTGTTCTCTACACCTTCAATGTGGTTTTCAAGGGATCTGCTTTATATTGATCGTGCGACTGGTTTGGAACTTGACTCTTCCGAACAGACAAAAATTACACCAGTAACCGGTGTAGACGGGCGTTCAGGAAGTGCATGGAGTTTCACGGTCGCTTTGAATCTGCCATCGCGTACATTGAGCGGGGCATCGATAATTCTATGGCATTAAGGGCTGTCTTCTTTTACGATAAATGGTATCCCTATGGTGTTTACTGATTATAACACATCAGGTAGCTGGACGCTATCTTATCTGACACTACTTACAACGTCCGGAAGTATCGTCATTAATCCCACCGGCACATGTAAAATATTCGATCTCAGAATAATTGATTCACAAATATTAAGTGCTGAAGCAATCGCATACTATTACGATAATATCGTAAATCATAGTGGGGATGTGGTGCTGCCATGAACGGATCGAACTTCCCTATAAATTTCTCGAAACAAAAAGATATTGATACAAAACTGGCCGAAATTCAGCGCAGTATTACCCAATTATGGAATAGGATGAACGGTGGTGATAAAACATACAATGATCAGTCGATAAAAATTGCCAAGATTTTTAATGATATAAATCAAATTGCCACTCTTATAAAATCGGTGAAATGCCATACTACAACTATGCCTGATACGCTTGGCATTAATCCGGATCATGACAAACGCTACATTACACGGGTAGAGGTGGATTATCAAGATACGAAAAGGCTTGTTGCTGCAGATTCTCCGTACACCGCGACGCTTTATGATGAGGTGATTTTTTGTGACACGGACGCGGGCGCGATAACGGTTAATCTGCCGGCAGGTAGAAACGGACTTGGATACAGAATAATAAATTGCGGTTCTTCTGCAAACAATGTGACTATTACTCCCGATGGATCGGAACTTATTGACGGAGCTGGTGCATCAAAAACGCTCGCCGATGGGTTATCGGTGAGCCTTTGTTATGAGCCAACGGAGGGGTGGTGGTAATGAATCGTGGTGTAGGTATAAAGATAAACCTTAAAGGGGCGACCTATGAGCAACAAAAACGGAGTAAGCCAGTATATAGAATGTGCAAGTGAAAAGCGTGACCGATTACGAATGTATAGCGGCCAGCAGAATCATTATGTTTGTGATTTGAGCGTTACCGGTGGAGCGGATTTAGAGATACCTGACGAGTATAAAAATTGTCGTTATGTAGAGTGCGATGTATCAGGAGTCGTTAAGGTGGAATATCAGGACGACCATGAGCACTATAGGGTAGAAACAAAATACCTTAACGCCGGGGAGAGGTGGCTTGTCCCAAATGTGACAAAGGTATACTACAATTATACTGGTTCTACCCCACTTACTACTACAGTTTACAGGGATGACGGTACTGGTCCTGTTGTCGGAATCAAATTACGTTTTTAAGGAATTGTAATCATGCTTAAACGTCCACGGTGGGTAAAAGAAAAAATTGACGGCAAGGAAAAAGAAATCCCCCTTCAGATGACCGTAAAAAAGAAAATTGCTTTTCATTCTCCATACGCGAATATGCCGACAATGGGGATGGGAACCGGTGGCGGTGTCGATGGGCAAGTGCAGCCGGGCAAAATGATAGATGTGCAAGTGCATGAGGGGGAGGGAATAATCCCGAACAATGCAATGCAGGGACTTACCGGAGAAGAGTTCCAGGGCCTTGTTGAAACCCTTTCGTCTGGAAATATAGACAAAAACAAATTCCGGGAGGCTATAAATATGCCTACCGTACAGGAATTCCAGACCGGCGGTGTTGTCCCCGGATATAGAAGAGATTCAGGTAGTAGTAGAAGTCGCGGTGTTCCTGATGAACGGGCCAAAGATGTCGAACCAGAACCTCCACCTACAAAACAGGAATATTTAAGTACAAGGTTTCCAAGTTATTACGGGAAAGATAACAAATCGATACAAACATCTGAGGTAACAAGGGAAAAGCCAACAGCACCGACAATAAAGGTTGCCGCTCCACAACAACAAACCATTGCAACTTCTGAAGTCTCATTGCCAAAAACTGTAACCGAAAAGCCACCAGAAGCGCCAGCAAGTCAACCCGTTGAGACACAGCAACCAATTCAAACGCAGGAAGTAAAGCGGGAAGCTGTTGAAACACCG
>CAZVMT010000019.1:0-23042 GCA_964628765.1 uncultured Candidatus Bathyarchaeia archaeon
TCATCTCCTCGTCCTTGAATGATTCACGGATGAGGCTGCCGATGTCCAGTTTGTTTTCCTTCGCCATGGCGAGAGCCTTCATATATATCTTCCACTTCCAGCCATCCGCAGCATAGAAATGGATCTCATTGGGCTCGATGCCAGTGACCTTGGTGATCTTCTGCACATCCTCCATGCTAGTCTGGATTATCTCCTCTATCTCCTCGCTCTCCTTATCGACGAGACTCTGGTTAACCTGGGGCCACTCAGCGAAGGCGACGAAGCCTTTCCCTCCCATCATCTCCCATATCTCCTCGCAGAGATGCGGTGTGAATGGGGCTAGCATCCTCACCTGGGTGTCCAGCACCTGCCACTCGACGTATTTGATGCCCTCGGTCCTCTCTGGGTCATCCATGTAGCGTGCGACGCGTTTACGGTACCAGTCCATATCCCCGTTCAGGTTGTACAATGCTGCGTGGATGGTCTTCCTGACCTTTAGCTCCTCCATGGCCTCATTAGCGTCGGCGATGTGCCCCTGTAGCTTGCTGAGCATCCACTTATCGATGGCTCTGAGATTCTCATTGCTTCCCTTGCCCTGCGCGATAATCTCCTGGGTTCTACTGTAGAATCGCTCCAGGTTCTCACCCATGTTCTTTGCTAGGTCTGGGCTGAAGTCAGCGTCCTTGAGGGGCTCCGCCGTGATCATCAGGCTTAGACGCAGTGGGTCCGCGCCGAACATGTCGATGGCGTTGATCAATGGTATGATGTTGTTGAGGCTCTTGCTCATCTTGCCACCCTCCATCAACACGGAGCCATTCACCATGACGCCTCTGGGCCATTTATCTCTGGGCCAGATTCCTTCGTGGCAGAACAGCATGTATGTCAGGTGGTTACTGATGAGGTCTCTTCCGCTGTGCCTGGCGTCCAGTGGGTAGAAGTAGTTGAACTCAGCGCTCAACTCCCTCAGCTTATCCTCAGATATTCCTGTATTGGCCGAGACCTTTGCTATATCTCCCTTATCCAAGAAGATATAGTCCCAGAACTCCTCCGTCAGCTTTTCTGGTTCAGGCTTCACTTGATTGATTCCCTTGATCACCGTGTAATAAGCCATGTAGATGACAGAATCACTCAACGCCTCGATGGTCCACTCAGGTTCCCATGGCAGTGGAGTACCTAGCCCTGCTTTCCTTGCGCAAGCCTTCTCCCTCAGCCAGTCCACGACGTTGTGGAACTCTTGCCGTAGCTCCCTTGGGATGATGTTAGCGTTATCCACGTTTTCATGGGCCAGCTTCTTCCACTCTGGGTCACCGTAGTTGATGAACCACTGGTTCTCGAATATCTTGACCACTATCTCTGCACCGCAGCGGCACTGCACAGGCTCCAGCATCTCATACATGGTGGTAGCGGAGCCTTTAGCGACCATATCCTCCTTCACAGCCTCCTTGGCGACTTGGACTGGGAGTGAGGCATACTGACCTGTATTGTTCCTCATCTTACCTCCGTGGAACTCTGCGCTATAGATCTCCTTGGTAGCCTTCTCCAAGTTGGGGTCATTCTGGTCAGTAATCTTCAGCTTCTCCACGACGTCTCGTGCAGGGATATCGCTGTATCCGTCTATCTCGATTACTGGGATGGACTCGATGTCCTTGATGTCCTCCGGCTTGAACTTGTAGTTCTCTGGGTTCTTCTTTACTTCTCGCTTCAGCTGCTCCAGCGCGACATAGTCAAAAGGCGCGTGAGCTGGCACAGACATGACTACGCCAGTTACTGCCTTGGGGTCAACGAAGCTGGCGGGCAGCATCGGGAACTCCGCACCAGTTACAGGGTTGGTCAAGGTCAAACCAATGAATTTGCTTCCAAGGTACTCGTCGATTATCTCGACTTTTCTGCCCAGTAGCTGGAACTTGTTCGCGGCTTCTGCGCTGATGACCCACTTCTCGCCATCAACGTTTGCCTCAACGTACATGGCATCCGGGTTAATCCACATGTTAGTGATTCCGTAGACAGTCTCTGGGCGAAGGGTGCCAGCTGGGAATACAGTATCATCATGCTTTACCTTGATTACAGTGAACTCCTCGATCTCGGGCTCCTTATCACCCACAGTATCATGCTGCCCAACAGGGTTTCCGCAGCTCGGACACCAGCCAACAGGGTGACTACCCTGAGTAATATAGCCTTTCTGCCTTAGTTTGGCGAACTGCCACTCGATGAACTTGCTGTAGATGGGGTCGATTGTGGTGAACTGTCTTCTCCAGTCCATGCTGAACCCCATGCGCTGCATACCGTTCCTGATCTCGTTGGCGAAATAGGTAGCCATAGCAACAGGGTGTTCTAACTCGGGCAGCTTGCTCTCTGGGATGTTGTAGAGGTTGAGGAATGTATCGAGGAGGCCTGGGTCCCGCTCTTTGAGTCTTTCAACCATCGCGAACAGCGGTGTTCCTGTGAAGTGCCACGCCATGGGGAGCAGCACATTGTAGCCGTGCATCCTCTGGAACCGCGCATGAACATCGGTCAAGGTGTAGGTTCTGCCGTGTCCGATGTGCTGCGGGCTGTTGGGGTATGGGTAGGCTACTGTTAGATAGAACTTGGGCTTCGCGGGGTCTGGGTCTGCCTCGAACGCTTTGGCTTCTGCCCAGCGTTTCTGCCATTTCTCTTCGATCTGTTTCCATTCAACCAATTTGCATACTATCCTCTATCTATGTCTCAATTGATAGCAATGAGAATAAAGGTTATGAGTAAAAACAGTTACGCACAGATATAGCCAATTAGGTGAGTTTTTACGATTAGAGAATCCAGTTATTCAAGGACTGCTCTTACCCTACGTACACCCGCAGAGATGCCTTCTTCCTTTATAATCTTGAACCGCCCCAGCTCACCTGTGTTATCAACATGTGGGCCGCTGCAGACCTCTATAGAGTAATCCCCGATGATGTAAACCGAGACCTTATCCCCATACCGTTGCTCAAACACGGCTTGAGCCCCCATCTCCTTCGCCTTCTCAAACGTGGTCTCAATCTTCTTAACCTTGATACCTTTCTTGATCTGCTCGTTAACCATTTTCTCTACCTCCCTCAGCTCTTCGTCGGTAAGCTTGCGGTGGAAGTTGAAGTCAAATCTCAGACGCTTGGGGGTAATGTTCGAACCCTTCTGGTAAATCTCTTCACCGAGAACCTTATGCAGGGCCTCGTTCAGCAAGTGGGTCGCGGTGTGAAGCCTCACAGTCTCCTTGGACTTATCAGCTAAACCGCTCCCGAACCTCTTATCGGCTCCTGCCCGGGATACCTTCTGATGTTTCTCGAACTCCTCGTTGAATCCATCAACATCAACAGAGATATCGTTCTCTTCTCCAAGTTCCTTGATTATCTCGATGGGGAACCCGAAGCTCTGATAAAGCAGGAATGCGTCCTCACCGCTTATTCTCTGCTTCTGTTTTGCCATCCTGTTGAATCGGTTCAGTCCCTTTGACAAGGTGTTATTGAATTTCTTGTGTTCTTTCTGCAGCTCGGATATGATGGTTTCTTCGTTTGCCTTTAGATGTGGATAGTCTTCTATGTATTCCTCGATTATGGTCTCGGCTAGAGTGCTTAGGAACTCCTCCTCTATGCCTATCAGCATCCCATGCCTGATGGCTTTCCTAATCATCCTACGCAGGACATAACCCTGCTCCACGTTCAACGGAACTATCCCCTCAGCGAGAAGGAAGGTAGCAGCACGGCTATGATCACATATTATCCTGACGCTTCGAATCTGTTTCCCTGTGAATTCCTCAGCCTTGGCTATTTCCTTCAACTTGGTGATTAATGGGGTGAATATCGCGGTCTCGTACACGTTGTCTTTTCCTTGCAGTACAGCGATTATACGTTCAACGCCCATTCCAGTATCCACGTTCTTCTGTTTGAGCAACTCATAGGAGCCATCCGGCTTCTTGTTGTACTCCATGAAGACATTATTCCATATCTCATTGTATTTTCCACAGCTACACCCGGGTCTGCATTCACTGCCACAGGGCTCCTTCCCTGTGTCATAGAATATCTCAGTGTCTGGTCCACATGGTCCCGTGTTTCCGATAGGTCCCCACCAGTTATCCTTCCTAGGAAGATAGAATATTCTCTCCTTTGGGACTCCGAGTTCTTCCCATATCTTGGCGCTCTCGGTGTCGCTTGGTACGTTCTCGTCTCCCGCGAACACTGTTACTGATAGTTTGTCTTTATCGATGTTCAGCCATTCCTTGCTTGTGAGGAACTCGTAGCTCCACGGGATAGACTCCTGTTTGAAGTAGTCCCCGAGGCTCCAGTTTCCCAGCATCTCAAAGAAGCTTAGATGGAAACTGTCCCCCACCTCATCGATGTCGCTAGTTCTGAGGCATTTCTGTACATTAACCAGCCTAGTCCCGCTTGGATGGGGTTGACCAAGCAGATAAGGTACCAGGGGATGCATCCCAGCCGATGTGAATAAAGCCGTAGGGTCATTTTCTGGTATCAGGGATGCATTCGCTATTACCTTGTGACTGTTTTTCCTGAAAAAAGCCAAGTATTTTTTCTTCAATTCATCAGAACTAATCAATTAGACCACCTGTGCAACACTTGTTCATCATTTAAGGATATCTTAAACTGGTAATCAATACTTATGGGCTGTGATAACACTTGTACTTGGCTCCTTAAAACTAGGATAAGGTTTGAAGAACTAAAAAATGTGTTTGAAGAGAGTTTAACCGAAGAGAGCGCCGAGTCCCTGTAGGTCCTCTTCCTCTTCTTTCTCCTCTTCTTTTGCCTCTTCTTCAGGGGCTGCTTCTTCCTCAGCTGCTGCTGGAGCTGCTGCTGGGGCGGCACCGGCTGCGAAAACAGGTGCTTTGAGAGCTTCTTCAATATCAACATCTGCAAGGGCGGCAACGAGTGCCTTGACTCTGCTGGAGTCTGCACTGACGCCGGCCGCTGTGAGCGTGTTTGTAACTGCGTCTTCACTGATCTCTTTTCCTGCGCTGTGAAGGAGCATAGCGGCATACATGTATTCCATACTTTTTACCTCATTTGATAGTCCATTCTATCTAACTGCTAACATACAACCACAGAGCCTATTTTTATTCTTATCGTTTTTACAGCCAAAAGCCGCGATATCGTTAAACCAAGTGAACATACAATATCAAATTAGATTAAGATGGTTAAGAGAATCGAGAAAAAACCACAACAAGAACTCATAGCCACGGGAAACAGCACGTTAAACCCATTCACTGAACCCGTCGCACATGTTAAACCCGGGGAGGAAATCGCTGTCTCAACGTGGGACGCATATGGAGGAATCATTACTCCAACAAGGAGCTTCCAAGAAGCAGTGGAGTTGGGTCTAGCTGGAGCCCTCAACCCAGTAACTGGTCCTATCTACGTTGAGGGTGCCGAACCAGGCGATACTTTGGCGGTGGAGATTATTGACATTGAGCTCCCAGAGTGGGGCGGATCAAGCATCATCCCTGGGTTCGGAGCCCTTGAGGGCTGGTTGAACCTGATGGAGCCGAGAACCAAGATCAGCTACATCAAAGACAGCAAGATAACCTACGAGACAGATCATGGGAAGACCATCGAGCTAGAAGCAGACCCCTTCATCGGAACCATCGGTGTGAGCCCAGCCTACGAGGCGATACAGACCCTCGCCCCCGGCCCACATGGTGGAAACATGGATTGCCCTGATGTAAGACCTGGAAACACTCTGTATCTCCCTGTTACCCAGAAGGGAGCCTTATTCGGGTTAGGGGATGTTCACGCGGTTCAGGGAGATGGCGAGATCTGCGGTACAGCGGTTGAGATCGGCGCCGTTGTGAAGCTAAGATTCGAAGTGTTGAAGAAGTCCATCGCTTGGCCCAGGATAGAGTCAGATGATATGATAATGACTGTCTGCAGCGCGAGACCATTGGAAGATGCCGCAAGACTCGCATATCGTGAGTTGATTAACTGGATGGTCTCTGATTATGGCTGGAGTAGAGATGATGCATACATGTTTCTAAGCCTCGCGGTCAAGGCCCGTATAGCCCAGATAGTAGACCCATTATACACTGTGGTAGCCAAGTTACCAAAGAAACTACTTTAATACCTTCTTCAAGGCTTTTTCCCAGTCCTGATTGAAGCCAAAAACCTTGTAGAGCCTATCGATCTCAGCCTCATAGCTCTCGAACTCCTCATCAGAGTCAATGACCAGCACTACTATCTTGTTTTTCTGGGCCGCGATTCCCGCTACCTTGTATCCTCCTGAACGGAGTCTTATCTCTCTGGGGACTTTTTCTTCGGATATCTTGAATATTGTATCGATTACCTTGTCTGTGATCTCTTCTGGAAGCGCCCAGTCCCTTGGAGCCGTAGTGACTTGTTTTCGTAGAAGCGACCTTGTTATAACCGCGACTCTTACCTGTCTAGGGGGAATAGATTCTTTTTCAGTTTTTTTAATCTCTTCTATCTTAATCACAGGTTTTTCCTGTGTTAGATTGTCTATCTGCTCTCTACGGAGCCTGATATACTCCAATGGATCGATCTCATCATTCTTGAGCAGTTCCTCAATCTCCCTGAGCTTCTCATTCACCTGACTCAAGCCCATGTCATCCATTGTTGGCAACGAAAAATTACCAGATTGGACCACCTCGGTGGACTGAATCCCTTGTAGTTGCCTCTTCTTTATGGCGACCTCTGTTTTCCAAGCCTCTACACATACCTTGCATGTCTCAAAGGGAATCTGAGGAGCCTTAAACGGGCAATCCCTTTGCTCGATGAAGATGCATTTCTTCTGTTTACTCAACCTGCTCCCCCTCAGATACCCCCTTCAGTGGGTTATATGTTTAATAAATCACTTGTATTCAAAAAAATCTTACACTCAAATCCATGGGCATTTAAAAACCATTGAATAAACCGATTTTTGCTT
Source organism: uncultured Candidatus Bathyarchaeia archaeon (assembly GCA_964628765.1). Taxonomy (GTDB): domain Archaea; phylum Thermoproteota; class Bathyarchaeia; order TCS64; family TCS64; genus RBG-16-57-9. Next base: position 6,880 of record CAZVMT010000019.1, read on the forward strand.
ACTCTTCACTGATCCATTCTCTTTGGTAAATTTTTAGATAACTTTTTTATCTTGTTCCTGTGGTTAAGAGTTGCTGAACTAGACAGGACTACGTATATATGTCAGTACCTGTTATGGTTCAAACACATCTGAGAAGAAGAAAAATGACAACCGCATACGATGTACCAGCAGACGTACTAATCAACAAGCTCTCTGGGTACTTGAAGGAGAACATACGCGAGATACAGCCACCCGAATGGGCGGGCTATGTGAAGACTGGAAGCCACGCCGAACGAGTACCCCAGAACCCCGACTGGTGGTACGTTAGGGGCGCCAGCATACTTAGAAAACTCTACATGAATGGACCAGTAGGAGTAAGCAGGCTCAGGAAAGATTACGGCGGAAGAAAGAGGCGAGGCGTAAGACCCGCTCACTTCGCGAAGGCTGGTGGAAACATCATCAGAACCATCCTGCAACAGCTAGAGACCGCGGGATTGACTCAGAAAGAAGGAATCAAGGGAAGAATCGTATCAGGAAAAGGCAGGAGTCTGCTCGACGCGATGTCTACCCAGATAAAGCGCGACCTAGATAGAGAGCGTCCAGAACTTCAAAACTATTAAGTGAAATCAAATGTCTTCAGATGAGGAACTAGCAGAAATAAGGAAACGCAGGATGGCTGAACTGCAAGCCCAACAGGCACAGCATGAGCACGCAGCGGAAGCGCAGGTACAAGCTCAAGTTGAAGCAGAAGCCCAGAAGCAAGCCCTTATGCGCAAGATCCTCACACCTGAAGCACGGCAGAGACTCCAGAATGTGAAGCTGGTCAGACCAGACTTCGCGGCACAGATAGAGCTCCAGCTTCTCCAGCTAGCCCAATCTGGTAGGGTGCCCCTGCCCATAACCGATGATCTTCTTAGAAAGCTGCTTGAGCAGATACAGAGCCAGCAGACCAAGAGAGACATCAGCATAAGGAGAGTATAAGAAAAATGGCTAGGAACAAACATTTGGCTTACAAGCTACGTCTTGCAAAGGCAGGCAAGGCCAAGAAATCAGTGCCCGCGTGGATCATCGCCAAGACAAAAGGTGAGATCCGGTGGAGCCCACAGAGTAGACGCAATTGGCGGAACAGGAAACTAAAAGCATAGGTGATACAAGATGTCAGAAATGGAAAGAATCTATACAGTACCTCTTGGGAGGGCGTGGATAGCCCAGAAATTCCGTAGGGCAGAGAAAGCCATGTTTGTGCTCAAGCAGTTCACTGAGCGCCATATGAAGCCCACAGATATAATCATCGACCCAAGCGTCAATGAAGCCATCTGGGCGCGTGGAATCAAGAACCCACCGAGAAAGATCCGCGTCAAGATGACCAAGGATGGCGATGGCGTCGTAACGGTGGAGCTAGCGGAGGCATAGAAGTGAGCACAAAACAGTACAGGATTCAGGGCGAGATAATGAAGAAAAAATTCTTCGAGCCACTCACTTTCAATAAGCTTATCTCAGCCACAAAAGAGGAGCACGCCATTGAGCGCATCTACGCCGAGCTTGGAAGCCGTCACAGGGCCAAGCGCCACGAGATCAATATAACCAGCGTATCTGAAGAAGAGCAGGAAGAATAAAAATGGCTCAGGGTCTCCCAAAGAAGGAAAACCAGCTCAGGCAACTCGTAACAGAGATGCGGATGATGGAGGGAACCGTAAACACCCTCCAGCAGAGACTCCAAGTTGTATTAGCCTCTGTATCCGAGCTCAGGTTGGCGAAGCAATCACTCGGAGACCTGAAAGACATTGAATCAGGCAGTAATTTACTAGTGCCAGTAGGTGGAGCAGCTTTTATCAAGGCTAGTCTCGGCGACATTGACAAGGTTGTCGTGGGGATCGGCGCAGATGTTTCACTGGAAATGGCGTATGATGATGCAGTAAAAGACGTTGACGAGAGACTACAGGAGATGGAGAAAGCCCAGAACAGTATTGAGCAGCAGCTAGGCCAGATAATGGCGCAGCTTGAGGCTCATCAAAGCATGGCGGAGAGGCTCTCTGCTGAGATCCAGCAATCGGTTCAGGGATCCATCTAATGTTCGAAAAGCTCAGAAACGGAATTAAAGGCATAGTAAACAAGATTAGCAACACAGGCTTCACAGAGAAAGACTTGGAGCCCTTTCTATGGGATCTACAACTCCAGTTAATAGGCAACGATGTGAGCGTCGAGGTCGCTGAACGCATATGTTCTGAGCTCAAAGAAAGACTGGTGGGCACAGATGCTCCGAGGTTCGGAGATAAACATGGTATCGTTGAGAATGCGCTCCAGGAATCCATTGAGGTCGTAATGAACGGGGATAACAGCGTTGATTTACTTGACCTAATAGCTGAATCCAAGAAAAAGGGCGAGCCTTTCAGCATAATGTTCGTTGGAATAAACGGCACCGGTAAAACAACCACGATAGCCAAGTTAACTCACCTGCTAAAGAAAAAGGGGTACAGCGTTGTACTCGCCTCTGGTGATACTTACCGTGCAGGGGCCATCGAGCAACTTGAGGAGCATGGTAGGCGTCTCGGGGTCAGGGTTATCCGGCATAAATACGGCTCTGATGCTGCTGCTGTAGGCTTTGACGCTGTTGAGCATGCACGCGCCCAGGGAATCGATGCAGTGTTGATCGATACAGCGGGGCGTATGCAGACTAACCGCAACCTCATGGATGAGCTTCAGAAGGTCAAACGGGTGGTCCAGCCCAAGTTCACTATAATGATACTTGACAGCCTCATAGGAAACGATGCGACAGAGCAAGCCATGACCTTCAACGACCACATCGGGTTCGACGCAGCGATATTAACCAAAGTAGACGCAGATGCAAAAGGAGGCAGCAGTCTAAGCGTCTCATACCTAACGGGAAAACCAGTGCTTTACATTGGAGTAGGTCAAGGATATGATGATCTTCAGCCTTTCGACGCCAAGTGGTTCGCCGAGAAACTCCTTGAAGATTAGTAAACTTTAACTAGGATTTATGGTTCGATAGGGTGAATAATAATGGGTCTGAACGAATTCTTCCAATCCGCAGATAGGCTACTAAGGACACTTACCAGACCAGACTGGAAGACCTACTGGATGAGCATTAAAATCGTCTTCGCCGGCATCGGATTGTTAGGTGCCATCGGTTACATCGTCAGGCTTTTATCGGCTGTATTGAGCCCAGTTGGTTAAACTGGTTTATTCAATATCCTTATTGTAAGGGTATCTGACATAGAATAGATACATTAACAAGACAAGGAAACCCGTGGCAACTAAAGCCACTTCCTCGAATTCAAAGAATAGAACAGTTTGATTGTGTTGCTGAGCTGAAACGAAAGATATTATCGATGAGATTAATCCCATGTTTTCACCAGACACATAGAATCCTAGGTGGTGTTTTATATGTCTTCCCAGTTTTCCCCCGTTTGAAATAAGCAATGTTTTAGGAATCTTAATATCTACGCGCTTGATAATGCTTGGTGCATCGGGCGTGGTCTAATTGTCCGAAAGAAGTATAAGAACATCCCTTTACGCGGTTAAGGTCACAAATGGCCAAGAGAGAACGGTAGCATTAATGTTGGCTGATAAAGCCAAGGTTGAGAGCTCACCTATCCTGGCTATCCTAGCCCCAGCTGAGTTAAAGGGCTACATCATCATCGAGGCCCAGACACCCCACATCGTCGATGAACTCATCCGAGGGATGAGACACACACGAGAAAGGGTTCAGGGAACCATCAGCCCGGACGAGGTAGACCATTACATAGAAACCAAGCCGGTTGTAGAAGGCTTAGAAGAAGGAACCCTAGTCGAGGTAATCGCTGGGCCCTTCAAGGGAATGCAGGCACGAGTAGTCAGGGTGGAGGCCGCCAAGGAGGAGGTCACCATCGAGATACTTGAGGCTGCTTTCACGTTGCCTATCACAGTCCACGCTGACTATGTCCGAGAACTCAAAGGAGTAGAACAATAATGGTAGAGAAAACATTCAACTTCATCGTAAACGGCGGAAAAGCCACAGGTGGCCCACCTATCGGCCCAGCTCTTGGCCCCATGGGTGTAAACATAATGGCTATCGTCAACGACATCAACGCACAGACATCTGAGTACGATGGACTACCAGTACCAGTAGACGTAATCATCGACACAGACACCAAGGAGTTCAGCGTCAAGGTCGGCATGCTGACAACATTCGCGCTGATCAGCCAAGCCGCTGGCCTTGATAAGGGATCAGGAACGCCCAACTCAAACTTCGTGGCAGACCTCAGCTTTGACCAGCTCATAGGCGTAGCCAAGAAGAAGAGAGCGGGAATCTACGCAGCCTCATTGAAGACTGCTGTACGTGAAGTCCTTGGGACATGCCAGAGCGCCGGTGTAACGGTCGATGGAAGACCAGCAAAAGAGGTTCAGGAAGCCATCAAGACTGGAGAATATGATTCCCAGCTTGTTGCATAATAAACCTTTAAATTAGATACCATGTGAGAAAGAGAGGAATTCAAAATGTCACTCCCGACACAACAAATTAAAGACGCAATCGAGAAAGCAAGAGAGGCATCGCCAGAACGCAAGTTTGAGCAGAGCTTTGACCTTGCCATCAACCTACGGGAGCTCGACATGAACAGGCCTGACAACAGAGTAAATATCCGCTTCCAGCTACCAAATGGAGTTGGAGAGCGGAAGATACTCGTGTTCGCCTCAGGCGACCTAGCGCTGAGAGCAAGGAGGGCAGGAGCGGACGAAGTAGTAGAGCCCGCAGAACTTGATCAGCTTGCGACGGACAAAAAAGCAGCTAAGAAGAAGCTTGCGCCATATGACTCGTTCGTCGCTGAGGCACCGATGATGCCAACAGTAGGTCGCGTTGCAGGACCAATACTTGGACCCAGGGGTAAGATGCCCACCCCTGTACCGCCACAGGCTCCCATAGATGATTTACTAGAACGCGAGCGCAGGACAATCGTACTCAGAAGCAGGGACAAAGCATTCGTCCACTGCATAGTAGGAAAGGAGGGAATGAGCGACGAGGAGGTCGCCCAGAACATCGAGACAGTGGTCAGGAACCTGACGGCTGCCACGAAGAGAGGCTTTGCGAACATCAAAACGATGTACCTGAAGCTGACCATGGGTGACAGCGTCAAGCTCTTTTAGGTGATGACCATGAGTAGCCACATTCCATCCGAAAAATACGAGACCGTTCATGAAACAGTCGAGCTAATCAATAACTACGAGATCATCGCAGCCGCAGACCTCAACAAAGTAAGCAGCGCTATGCTACAGGATATGAGGAAGCGGCTCCGAGGAAGACACCAGTTCAAGGTGGTAAAGAACACCTTGATGCGGATCAGCATGGAGGAAGCCGGAAAGGCGGGAACACATGAATTCATTGACACAGTCAGTGGACCAAACGTGTTCCTGTTCACCAACGGAAACCCATTCAAGATAGCCATGGAGCTAGACGCCAACAAGGTGAAAGTGTTCGCCAAAGCCGGAGACATCGCGATGAATGATATCGTAATCAGCGCGGGCAACACTGGACTGAGCCCCGGACCCCTCATCGGGAAATTCGGTGTACTAGGCGTGAGGACCCGCATCGAGTCAGGTAACATCTGGGTAGTCCAAGACACCACGGTATGCAAGAAAGGAGAGGCTATCAACGAGGATCTAGCCGACCTTCTCCAGCGTATGGGTGTCAGGGCATCCGAGATGGGGCTGAGCATCAAGGCAGTCTACGAGAAGGGTGATGTTCTCCTAGGTGAGGACCTGATACTTGATCTAGACGCCTACAGGACTCAGCTTGAACAGGCTGTTGGTGGAGCATTCAAGGTAGCCGTCGAGGCAGCCTATGTGACTCAGGAGACCCTACCGAGCATCATAGCTAAGGCGGTGCAGCAGGCACGCGCAGTAGCTATCGAGGCTGAGTGGGCGACGCCACAGACCATCGAGATATTGATTGCAAAAGCAAATGCACAGGCCATGGGACTTGCCAGCAAGGTTGGCAAGAAGATGGCTGAAGCATAACCACTTTTTTCTTTTTACATTAACCCTAAATCTAGTGTTTACAGTATTTTACCCATGAGAAAAGAGCCCCTCAAAGAGTACAAACAGAAGAGAGACTTTAATGCCACTCCTGAACCCAGTGGAAAGATAGGTAAGAGCAGCACTGAGCCCATATATGTTATCCAGAAACATCAGGCAAGTAACCTGCACTATGATCTACGGCTAGAGTCAAACGGTATATTGAAGTCTTGGGCTGTACCCAAAGGACCCTCCATGGACCCCAAAGTGAAACGATTGGCGGTCCCAACTGAGGATCACCCGATGGCTTACGCTGATTTTGAGGGTGTAATCCCTGAGGGCCATTATGGTGCTGGCACTGTTATCGTCTGGGACTCTGGGACCTTCCAGAATACAAAAGGTGAGGAGGCTTCCTTTGCAGAGAATCTTGAAGAGGGACACGCAACCATCAACATCAAGGGCTCCAAACTTTTGGGTGATTTCGCGTTAATCCGAACAAAACGTGGCGGAGATCGGCCCCAGTGGCTGTTCTTCAAGATGAAAGATGATTACGCGAAACCGGGGAGCGATATTACTTCTGAGAAACCTGATTCATCAAAGACTGGGCGAAGCCTGACTGAGGTTGCTGAGCAGGAGGAGCCAGCCGATCTTGGGGATTTTGAGTAGCGACAAATCTATTTTCTCTCACCCGATAGTATTATTATGAAACTTGATTACCTCAGAGTTGCCCAGAGCAGCATAGCTATAGGTGACCCTCACATCTGCAGCGACTCGTTAAACCGAAACAGTCTCATAGACTCCATCTACGAGCCCTTGATAGCACGTGTAGGTCCCGGCGTCTTTTACCCCGCTCTTGCTAGAAGCTGGTCTGTCCAACCCGATGGTCTGACATGGCTATTCAGGTTGAGGGAGGGTGTCTCATTTCATAATGGAGGCTCTTTTTCGGCTAGGGACGTCGTCGCCTCCATGAAACGAATCGTTGACCCATCCCTAGGAGGAGCATATGGTACCCAAGGCGTTTATGCTAGCTATATTGGAGACGCTGTCTTTGAGGCTCCGAGAAGCGATACCTTCAAGATAATTACAAGCGAGCCCATGGCTGATCTCTTGGATCTGCTATCTGAGATGCCCATAGCTCCCGCCGATGAGATCGATGTCCTACCCAATGAATACATCGGCACAGGTCCATACAGTGTAGGCTCCAAGAGTAGATCTGAGATGGTTCTCGAGAAAAACAGGGACCACTGGGGTAAGAAAGCATACGCAGATGAGGTTACAATCATAGAGGTTCCCAGCGCTGGAACCCGCACAGAGATGGTCATGGACAGAGAAGTAAACATCGGAGCCCTAATCGATTACACTAGCACCAAGCAACACAAGGGATCAACAAGAAGCCACATTACCTCTATGAAAAGCAGTCTTTGCATCATCTTCATGATGAACTCACGGGAAGGTCCATGTACTGATCGCAGGGTCAGACAAGCGCTCAACTATGGATTGAACATCGATGAAGTAGTGGAGAAGGTAAAAGAAGGCGCAGCGACGAGATTGAACGGTTATCTGACCCCACACCATTTCGGACATAATCCAGAAACCGACCTCTATCCCTACGACCCTGATCGAGCAAAGTCTCTCCTCGCTGAAGCCGGTTACAAGGATGGTTTGAAGATCACCATCGATCTCCCAACAACGATGCCTGATGAGGCATTACAGCTTGGTGATTTGATGAAAGAGCACTACGCTAAGATAGGTTTGGATGTTGACTTAATCAGCTACAGTGATAGACCTGCTTACGCTGAGATGGTACGTGACAAGCAGATTCATGATCTCTGCTGCTTCGACTCAAGCCCCTTGAGCACATTCAGGGTACTGAGAGAAAAAATACACTCACGATACAAGGGTCCATGGTGGGAAGGCTACTCCAACCCAGAAGTAGATAAAATGATTGACTTTGCTCAGAAAACCTTCGACGACAAAAAACGCGAGGAGATCTACAAGAAAGTATTCCAGATCATCAGAGATGATGCGCCGTGGGTGTTCCTTTATAGACCTACTTACTTTTGGGTTGTATCAAACGAGCTTGAGGACTGGCGACCATCCTCTACAGGGTTACTCAAGTTAGCTGATTAACCAACTATTCACCATATGGCTTAGTGTCGAAGGTCAGGAACTCTATCACGTAGCCTTCTGGGTCCCATGTGAGGAAGCCTCGCATGTCTATGTCTCCGCTTTTTTGTGGTGGGTGATTGGTTTTCACTCCTTTCTGCTCCAGCATCTTATACCATTCGTCTACGTCTTCGACGAATACGCTGAGCATCACGGGCTTCTCCTCTTGTGGCTTCAAGTGGCCTTTCTCTGCGTTGACTAATCCAATGTGGCTGTCTTCTCCTACCTTGAATATCTTAACCCACTCTCTGTCCATGACAGATTCGAAGCCCAGTGTCTCACCGTAGAACTCAGTAGCTTTCTCAATGTCATTATAGTAGGTGAATGTAATCATTCCCTCTATGTCTTTCATGGATTGATCTGCTCTATTTGGTGATAAAAATTGTATTGTTTAGCTCCCATATGGCTTCTTGAGCCACTGGAGTATCTCCAATAGGTAGCCTTCTGGGTCTCGGAATAACATGGTTGTCATTTCGAGGTAGCTTTGCCTCATGGGTGGCTGCTCTATCTCGACTCCCTTCTCTTGCAAATACTCGTGCCATTCTTCAATGTCGTCGCTGAACCAGCTCAACATCACGGGCTTAGAGTCCATATACTTCAGGTAACCCATGTTCCCATCCACGAGACCTACATGGGAACCATCGTGGACCCTGAAAACCTTGGCTAAGTCGATATCAATGACCCTCTCGAAACCAAGAACCTGCTCATAGAACTTGTTTGCTTTCTCAAGGTCCTTGTAGTAGAAAAAAGTGATAGTTCCATCGATCTCCATATTCATCAATGAGAAATGGTTTAGGTTCGTTAAAAAGTGGAGTATGGGTCTCTACAGTTTTTCCATGTTTTCCTCTACGAGGTAGTACTTGTTGTCCTGCTCTACGATTATCCCCAATGGTCCCAGTCTCATCTGCACCATCACCTCGAAATGCGATGGCAGTCCAAGCTCCTCTAGACTCTTCGCTGTCTCTAATGATGTAGCGTTCTTCTCCTTGAAGCTCTTCATCATCTCCTTGAGTCGCTCCCGCATTACCTCGGGTGAAGGACCTCCCCCCATTCCGTGTCCCATGCCCATCCTGGGTATTTTTCCTGTTTTGGGCTGTATTGGCTCGATGACCTCAACGGGCTTGATGTACTCAAAGTCCGCGTCGTCGATGGTGCCCTTGAACTGGCTCATATACAGGTTGTAGTAGAAGCCTCTCTGCTCCAGTAGCTCCTTATGGGTTCCACGTTCAACGATCTCCCCGTCTCGGATCACCAGCACCAAGTCCGCGTTCCTAATGGTGCTCAGTCGGTGGGCGATCACGAAACTTGTTCTGCCCTCCATGAGATTCAACAATGCCTGCTGTATCTGCACCTCGGTTCTGGTGTCTACGCTGCTGGTCGCTTCGTCGAGGATTAGTATCGCCGGGTCTGCCACTATGGCTCTCGCAATGCTGAGAAGCTGTCTCTGGCCTTGGCTGAGGTTGGTGGCTCTCTCGCTCAGGTTTGTCTGGTAGCCTTGGGGTAGGCGTCTTATGAAGCCGTCTGCATTGGCTAGCTTTGCGGCTGCTATGCAGTCTTCGTCTGTCGCCTCAAGATTTCCGTATCTGATGTTCTCCATCACTGAGCCACTGAATAGGAATACGTCTTGGAGTACGATTCCTAGCTGTCGCCGTAGGTCGTCTTTCTTGATCTGTTTGATGTCCATTCCGTCGATGGTAATGCTTCCATCCTGTATATCGTAGAATCTTGTGAGTACGTTGACGATGGTTGTCTTGCCAGCCCCAGTGGGTCCTACTAGAGCTATGGTCTGCCCCGGCTCTGCTTTTAGCGTGATGTCTTTGAGTACCTGTTGGTTTGGTAGGTACCCGAAGTCTACATCCTCAAAGACCACTTCTCCTTCTAAGTCGTAGACTGATTTCGCGTCCTCTGCGTCTACTAGCTCTGGCTCTGTATCTATTATCTCGAAGATTCGTTCTGCTCCCGCGAGCGCAGATAGTATGCTGTTGTATAGGTTGGCGAAGTGGCGCAGTGGGTCAGCGAATCTCCTGCTATATGTGATGAATGCCGCGATGACACCGACGGTGACCATCCCCTTTATCGCCATGTAGCTGCCTACACCTGCTACTATCGCGATGTTTATGTTGCTGAGTATCCCCACTAGTGGCGGGATGAGCATGGCGTAGGTCATCGCCTTGATGCCTAGGTCCCTTACGTTTGTGTTCATGGTAGTGAATTTTCTGTTCACTGATTCTTGTTGGTCGAAGGCTATGACTACTCTTTGCCCTGTGATGGTTTCCTGCATTGTGCTGTTGAGTAACCCAAGGTTCATCTGGAGTCCACGGAAGCTGTCCCGGGTTTTTCCACCTATCAATGCGGTTAGTATCACCATTATTGGGAACACGATTAGGCTTGCTAATGCGAGCCTGATGTTCAAGCTGAACATCATCACGAGTATTCCTACTAGTGTTATCAGGCTGCTGATAAGCTGGGTTATATTGCTCGATATGGCTTGTCCGATTGCGTCTACGTCGTTTGTGAGCCTGCTCATTAGGTCTCCAGCTGGGTGGGTGTCGAAGAAGCTGAGGCTCAGTGTCTCCATGTGTTCGAAGAGTTCTTTTCGCAGCTTCTTCAGGCTCTGTTGGCTGATGGTAGCCATAATATAGCCTGCGCCGATGGATGCTAGTCCGCCTATGATATAGGTTCCAAGGATCAACAAGACTATCCTGATCAAGCCTTCCCTGTCACCCCCGATGATAAACTGGTCTATGGCGACTCCCAGTAGATATGGTCCGGCAAGGCTCAGCAGTGTGTTTCCTACTGTTAGTATCGTTACCAGTATTAGCTGATGCCTGTACTCGCCCATGTATCCAAGTAGCCTTTTGAATGCTCCCCGAGTGTCTTTCGGCTTTTCAATGGCTCCCATGGGTCCATGGCCTCTTCGAGGCATGGTCTGAGGTCTTTTCCCCTCTTTATCATTTGATTGTGTATGGTTACTCATTGGGGGACACCTCCGTTGCCAAGTTGGCTATCATATATCTCCTTGTAGATGGGGCTCGTCTCCATCAACTGGGAGTGGTTTCCCTCTGCGACGATCTGTCCTTCATCGAGTACGAGTATCTTGTCAGCGTTTAGCACAGTGCTGATGCGTTGAGCTACGACGAATCTCGTGGTTCCCTGTAGTTGTTCCTCTAGGGCTTCCTCGATCTTTATCTCTGTCTCAATGTCAACTGCACTGGTGCTATCGTCCAGTATCAGTATCTTGGGTCTAATCAACAAAGCGCGGGCGATAGCGATCCTCTGTTTTTGTCCGCCGCTGAGGTTTGTCCCCCTCTCACCTACGATTGTATCGTATCCATTTGGGAAACCTATAATGAATTCATGGGCTTGCGCTGCCTTCGCAGCCTTAACTACGTCTTCTTCTGCGGCATCTGGTCTGCCGTATCTGATGTTGTCCCTGATGGTTCCACTGAACAGGGCTACGTCTTGGAGGCTAATCCCGATTTTACTGCGAAGATTCTCCATATCAATGTCTCTGACATCGACGCCGTCAATGGTTACATGACCCTTATTCACGTCATAGAATCTCGGTATCAGATTGATCAAACTGGACTTACCTGAACCAGTGGAGCCAAGGATAGCCACGGTCTGACCCGGTTCAGCTGTGAAATTTACATTTGTAAGTACAGGGTCTCCTCCATCATCCCTGTAGCTAAACTCCACGTCATTGAAGACTACTCTTCCTTTAACATCAGTTAACTTCTCTGGTTCTGGTTTATTCTGTACCTCTGGATTAGAGTCAAGTACCTGTAGTATTCTTTCCGCGGATGCGTTGGCTGAGCTGATCTGCCCCGCCATCATGGCTAGCATCATTACCGGGAACATGGTGCTGAACACATAATTCACGAAAGCCATGATTGTACCAACACTTGTGGTGCCCGCGAAAACCTGGAGCCCACCGTAATAGATTATGGCGACAGTGCCTAGATTCATCACTACCATGACCATTGGGAAGAAGACGCTCAGTAGCTGCATGAAGGTAAGCTGAGTTTCATAGAGCTGCTGGTTAGCGTCCTCAAATCTCTGGTTCTCATAGTCCCTGCGCACAAACGCTTTGACAACCCTTATCCCTGTGAGGTTTTCCTGCATAACCTGGTTGAGGTACTCCAGCCTCTCCTGCACCTTGGCGAAAAATGGCTGCACCTTACCAATGAATAATGCGACCATTATCGTGGTGACAGGGATCAACACGAACATTATCTTGGATAACTCAAAGTTTGTCAGAATCATTATGCTGATGCTCCCGATGAACATCAAAGGAGCCCTCGTGAACATCCTTAGCAACATAACTAGGAACATCTGTACCTGACTCAGGTCACTCGTGAGCCTCGTAAGCAGTTGACCCGTCGTGAAGTCATCCAGATTCCCAAAGCTGAATGTCTGTATCTTCTTGAAGATGGCTTCTCTGATATCCGCCTCAGTGTTCCTCGCGGCTCTCACAGAAAAAACAGTGTTTCCCACCATGAAGATGGCGCTTAGTACACTGGCGCCTATCATTAATAGGCTCGTCGATATGATCTTGTTCATATCCCGCTCCGCAACACCCTCGTCGATTATGACCTGAATCAACCTGGGGATGCTAAGATCAGCGACAACTACCAACCCAAGTAGGATGATGGCTAGAATTATCTCCTTCAAATAAGGCTTCGCGTATCCAGAAATTTTGCTAAGATTACTCATTGTATTTCTTTTCCAGTTTCTTTAGTTCATTTGTTGTGTCTTCGAGGATTTCCTTGAATCGTTCTAGGTCTGTTATCTTGTCATATGTTTCCTCGATCTGGTCAAGGAGTGCAGTGTAGCTCTCAAGAACCTCTACAGGCATTCCTCTTAGAAGCCGCCAGTATAGTTTCCTGATATTCTTGCTCCTGTTCCTTATCTCTTGGTCATGGTGGCGATGAATATCGATCTCCTTCTCTCCCTTTTCTGTTAGGGAGAAGCGTTTTAGCGTGGGGTCGCTGTCTTCGCTGGGCTTTATCAGGTCCTCTTCTTGTAGGTTGCTTAGTAGCGGGTAGATGCTTCCTGGACTGGGCTTCCAGTCCATATAGGATTCGATTTCTTCTGTGATCTCGCTTCCTGACATGGGTTTTTCTTTTAGCATTATGAGTGTTACGTGGCGTAGTATTCCCCTCGGGATTCCTATTCTTCTTCCATGGTATCCGTGGTGTTTCATTATCATCACTTTAATATCGGATGTGATATCGGTTTCGATATCGGATGTGATATTGACTTAAAAAGGTTACTTAAAAACTACTCGAAATTGACTCCCCACTTATTCCAGAAAGCCAACTCCGACAAGCTCTTTCTATCTCCTTTCTTCTTGGGATCATTGGAATACCCAAGAGGCAGAATGGACTCAACTAAGAAATTATCAGGAGCCATAACTGCCTCAGTAACCAGCACAGGATCAGAAGGCGTATACGTAACGGTAGCCAGTCCCCTATCCTCCACTGCTAGGATTGCAAACGCGATACTCACCCAGACACTCGGCTTAAAATTGGGTGCAGTGGTATCCCCGAGAACAACTATCAGTACAGGTGCCTGTGTGAGCATTGGCTTGGCTGGGCTCAATCCCATTGCGTTGTACCTTTTCTTACGCTCCTCACTGATGGATTCATAGAACGCCTGTTCACCCTTCTCGGCTGCTTCCCTTATTCTCTGTTTTTCATCCGGGTCTGTGACTATAATAAATCTCCAAGGCTGTGTATTGCTTCCACTGGGAGCTTGAATTGCTGTCTCAAGAATGTATTTGATATCTTCTTCATTGATTGGGTCTGTCTTGAATCTGCGTGCTGTCTTGCGGTTGGTGGCGATTTTTAACATACTCATGGCTTCATGTGGTATCGCGATATTATATTGTTTGGTCTATCCCAACAGTGTCGTTATCTCGTCTGGTTTGAATCCCTGAATAACCTTCTCGTCTATTATCAGCACAGGAAACGCTATGGGAAGATTGTTTGAGATCAAGAATTTAGTTATTTCTCGTTTCTCATCCCTTGATGCTTCATCGACATCGATGTACCTGTAGGATTGGTCTTTCTCCTGTAGGAATTTCTTCGCCTCATTACAGTGAGGGCAAGTGCTCAATGAATACAAAATAATGTCATGAGCATCCTCGTTACATGATACAGTTGTATAATTCACAGTCTCATTTATCGACCGCTATTTTTAGAGGTTTGTAACCGACCTCATTTCTTCTTGAGCCTGTATTCCCGGAAATAGTAGGTGATCATCCCTGTGACATAGGTATATAGGCTCATCTTTACGATATACCAGTCCTGAAAGAGCACAGGGCTTCCACCCCAGTTCAAAGATGGATAACTATAACGATACAGCAGCATCAGGGCGACTAGAATTACTACCAAGAGAACCGATTTACTGTTTATCATCCTCTTTGCCATTCTTGATTGTTCCCTTGGGCTTGGGATTGATTCTGGTTTTACTACTCCCGGAGCATATGGGCATGCGTTCTCAATCATTTTCATATCTCCCGAAGATCTCGTGGGCGAGTTTTGTAGGTGGGATCAATTGATCTGAAACATGGAGATTTATACCTCTCTCTTTTGCCTCTGCTTTGAGTATTTCCCTGCATGAGGACTCCAAGTGGCATGATTTGCAGTTTCCCTCATAGAGATACCATACCTTCAACCCATTGGAGTTACTCAGGCTCACTACAACCGGGATATCGTGGGCGGGGCTATGAGCCAGCATTATTCCCTCGACGAGGTTCACTGTTTTGATGGTGAGGTTGTTTGTCTCTGCGGCTTCCATGAAGGCTTGTTCCAGCTTCTGGTCTATTATCTGGTATGCCTTGTGGACCGCCTGTCTGCTTACGCCGAGTTCTCGCCCGATATCTGACTGTGTTAGATGTTGTCTTCTGAGGTCCCAGATGCTTGCTTCTCTGGGTGTTAAGTATCCTACGCGAAACGTCAACTCGGCTCTAGTAAACCTCTGTCAGTTGACATTTAAAATAATTTCTAGCCCCTAGCGCGACATTATATTATATTTCAGTGAGGTATGGTCAATGTATGAGGATTTTAGTCATCATCCCCATCACCGGGATCAATGACACCCAGATAGCGGAAAGGATGAAGTTTCTACGAAGCGTCGCACGGCCAGATACAAGCCTCGAATATCTACAGATAAAAGAAGGTCCCCCTGCGATAGAGTGCCCAGTCGATCACCTTCAGGCATCAGCTGAGGTGATAAAGTATGCCCAACAAGCCGAGGCTGATGGCTATGATGCCATAATCAGTTGGTGTGGCGGTGACCCTGGGGTTGAAGAGGCGAGAACCATTGTAGATATTCCTGTTATTGGGCCTGGGGAGGCGATGCATCTGCTCGCATCATCAATGGGTAAAAATGTGGGTCGTATTCATCACCCACTGCCTGTATTGAATCTGAGGGATGATCTAGAATTAACGTACAAGTTGACTGAAGAGGCCATCCAGAAAGCAGTCCAAGAAGGCTATGACACCTTCTACCTTGACTGCCTTGGCATGTTTGGAATGGGGAAGCCCCTCAGGGAGAAAACAGGTCTGCCTGTGATTGATGGCGGAGAGGCAAGCGTATCCCTTGCAGAGATCTATATCCAGCTCGGTCTCAAGCCAAACAGGGTAGTCTATCCTAAGTATCCGCCTGAGCATAGATTGAAAAGATAGGTTACTGGTATCTGCCTCTGGTTGTTATCGGCCAGACAGCGCAAACATAGCCACCCTTAACGACAACCATCTCATCGTGTTGGTTTACTGTTGTGCAGCAGTGGTTGGGGGTAAACTGGATTTTCTGACCCCATCTAAGCTTCTTCCTAGTCGGGTCTCCTTCCTTGAAGTAGATGGTTCCATGCTCCTCACTCAAGCGTACGCGGTCAAAGTCCAGATACTCTCCATCTGCCTGAACCAATACAACCGGGTCTACTCCTGCGTGTCCACCTGACATTACCTTGGCTCCTGCATCGGTTACAACTCTGTTCTGGA
>CAZVMT010000020.1:0-22112 GCA_964628765.1 uncultured Candidatus Bathyarchaeia archaeon
TTGATGGAGCTGGGTGTGGATACTGAACTGGTTCGTTTCCCTGGTGAGAATTATGAATTGAGCCGCAGCGGTAAGCCCAAGCATCGTGAGGAAAGGTTCCAGCACATCCTACGCTGGTTCGATAAGTACCTCAAATAATTTGCTTATGCTTGGTTCCCACAATTTTAACCTATATTATCCTTGAATTCATCTGCAAGTGACACTCCACGACCCAGCAAGGTACCGAGAGTACCCGAGGATATGAAAGTTTAAACACCACCTCTTCTCTGAATGAATGAAATGTCGAGGACACTCCGCTTCTACTACCCGCATCCAAGGTTTCCCAGCGTCTCGGTTACCGGTGGAAAATGTAGCCTCAACTGCGAACACTGCGGCGGTCACTACCTAGCCCATATGTGTGATGTAAGCAGCCCTGAACGTCTCAGAAGCTTTGCAGTTAATCTTTCTGAACACAGCGGGACAGGGCTGCTGGTGAGCGGGGGCTCTACACCCTCAGGGAGTGTGCCCCTCACAGGGTTCACAGAGACCCTGCGATGGATCAAGGAGAACACTGACCTAATACTGAATATTCATACGGGTCTTGTAACTCAGGATATGGCTGAGGAACTAGCCTCAACCGGCGCTGATTTTTTCAGCCTAGACTTGGTGGGTAGCACCGAGACCATAAAAAACGTGTACAATCTCGACGCCACCATCGAGGACTATGAGGCTTCACTCTATTACTTGAAGGATGCCGGGGTAAACGTTGTACCACATATCACCATTGGCCTCGACCACGGTATGTTGAAGGGCGAGGATAGAGCACTGGAGACCGCGATAAAGACAGGCTCTGAGATGATAGTGATAAACGCCCTGATTCCTACGGCCGGCACCTTAATGGAGAATATTACACCCCCTTCGCCTGAAATCATATTGGAGTATCTTGAGAAGGCGCTTAGCTCTGGGTGCCAAATCTCTCTGGGCTGCATGAGGCCCCGGGATAGAAAACCAGACCTAGAAAAAGCTGCTATAGCTCTAGGCGTGCATAGAGTCTCACTTCCCAGCAACAGCACCGTGGCCTGGGCTCAGGAAAACGGCTACGATGTGAAGAAGTTTGATGCTTGCTGCGCGATACCAGTCAGCCTTGAGTCTCGGGCTCTAAAGCCATCCTGATAACCTTCACGATATCCTCTTTGGATACGCCGAAGAGGCTCACCTGGTTCTCCTCAAAGAACCCATCCACCGCATCCTCCAACTCATCAACTCTAATGCCAGTGAGAACAGCTTCGAGGTCAACAATGGACTCCTCTGGGTGCATGAAGAAGTCTCCAGTGATCTTCACACTCGATAACATACCACCATCCACGGTCACCTCTGAGGCTACGAGTTTACCCCCCGGGACCTTGTACTCCGCGTTCATCGCTGGAACACCCACTCGTGGCTACTATACCGCTTATAATACTCCTGTACCAGCTGCTCCTCGTAATCCGTCAGTTGGCCAGGCACCAACTCCACATCGAATATCTCCTCAAATCCCTTTACGAGGGCGTCCCTTGCCTCCGTGAAGCTCACGTTTCTGTCAAGGTACCGCCTCACATTGGTCACCCGGTCTTCTACTGCTTGGATCATCTTGTCACTGATCTTGGCGTCAGAGATCCTGAGAACCTGAAACATCTTTACTATGTCTGTGTCGATGAGCACTGTTCCATGCTGGAGGACAACTCCATGGCGCCTTGTTTGAGCGTTCCCAGATATCTTCTTGCCACCGGCGCTGATATCGTTCACTGGCTCAAACTTGCAGTCCACACCAAGGTGATTCAAGCCCTTGATGACTGCCCCACAGATAACCTCATAGGATTTTAAGATGTCATGGGGAACCTTGGGGTCGTTTTCGGGGGCCACGAAGCTGTAGGTCAACTCCCCGTTATAGTCATGATAGACCGCGCCGCCGCCTGTGATCCTCCGAATTATGTCTACGCCCTGTCTCTCGCATTCCTCGATGTTCACCTCTTTGGTTACGCTCTGGAAGTATCCTACGCTGACGGCTGAAGGATTCCACCTGTAAAGCCTCACGGTGTTGGGTGTCTCCTCGTGTCTGCGGGCAGAAGCTATAGCCTCGTCGATGGCCATCTGTGTGGGTGCGTTCTCCACCCTCATATCAATAAGCCTCCAGGAATCAGTCAACTTGTTCACTATGCCGGAGATATTACAGTTTATCTTGATTTAGAGTTACCGGTAAACAATTTATCCATAATATCTGATACCTCGCCGCTGCTGAGCCTTCGAGGATAATTGTAGAAGGGCCCTGACGGCTTTTCATTGTAAAACGGTCTATTGCAGCCGGGGCAGCCAGAGGTCTGGAAGGCTGATCCCTCTGCGAGAACCTCGGATAGGTTTTGTACACCAAAATCCTGTATCTGCCCATCCTTGAACGTGATATCCCTCTGCGTGATTAATCCTTGGGATATGAGGTATCTGGCTATCTGGATCCGCCGATAGGAACTTATGGGGGGCTGCTTCAACGCCTCCAGCTTCGTTCCCCTTAGAGGCGTAAACGCGAAGAGAGCGGTGCCAACGTTCATCTCATACAGGGTCTGGATGAGGGTAACAGCTTCCTCCTCTGTCTCCCCTAAGCCTACGATAAGATTGGATCCAACCATTCCGGGGCCAAATACATCCACAGCCTCCCTGATGGCTTCAACGTGTTTCCCCCACTGATAGGGTCCTCCTATGTTCTTTCCCTTTACATTGTCGAAGAGCTCAACGGTGGCTGCGTCCATGGGTATGCTCACTCTTTCAACACCTGCATCTCTGAGCTTCTCCATGATGCCCCTTGATACTGGGCACGTATCCACAGAGATCGGCAGCTGTGTAGCCCCTCTAATATCCATTATCATGTCCAGCAGGTCTTGGGCGAAACCTGGATAGTTGATTACCTGAATGCAGATCCGTTCAAGGGCATCTATCCTCGGGTTCCTGAAACCCTCCAGCACCGACTCCCAGCTATACACAGGCCATACAACGCGGGAGAGGTGGTCTCTCTCAGAGTCGCATTCCCTGGCTTGAGCGCAGAATGCGCAGTTAGCCAGACAGCTTCCCTCAGTATAGGTCATCAGATACGCTGTTGTGGGTGGAACATCCAGTCTAACATCTTCTAATCCCAGAACCCCCGCGGTGCCTATGCTGACCCTGACCTTTCCCGGTGACAAATATACCAGCCAGATATCATGTCGATGAGCTTCCTAAAAAGCTGTGGTTTCCTCCGTGTTGGGGTGTTCCTATCCCTCCCTGTTTCTAATATGTCTCAAATGTGTCCATCATTTTCCCGGTTGAGAACCCAGTGTTGTGCTGTGTTATGCCAAGTTTGGTGAGGAGCTGTTTGAGTATCATTTGATCTTAGTACCCCAAGCAGCCCTATTTAGAACACGTTTACCCCATTTAACACCAAGTGTGTCACAATTATTATATTCCTTGGCTAAATCTACTGTCTTCTACATAGGAGCAACAGCCATGAAACACATCTTAAGTGACTGGGATATGAGCCCAGCACAGTTAAAGACCATACTTGAGACCTCAGTGAAGATCAAGTCCAATAAAGAGAAATACATCAAAGCAATGGAGGGCAAGACCCTCATCATGTTATTCGAGCTCGCCAGCCTCAGGACAAGGATCAGCTTCGAGGCCGGGATGACCCAGCTTGGTGGCCACGCCATCATGTATGGGGTCGAGAATCAAGGATTCAGCAGGAGCGAGACACTGAAGGACGGGGTGGTTGTGCTAAGCAGGTACGGTGACATCATAATGGCCCGGGTGTTGAAGCAGGAGGCCATGGAGGAGATAGGTGAGGCATCATCAGTGCCCGTCATCAACGGGATGACCGAGAAGTATCACCCATGCCAGACCCTCGCAGACTTGTTGACTATCTACGAGAAGAAAGGCAATCTGAGCGGGTTGAAGATCGCCTATGTCGGCGACGGTGGATGTAACACAGCAGCCAGCACCATCATCGGCTGCGCAGGGCAGGGAATGAACGTAACCATCGTCTGCCCAGACTACCCCGAGTACAGCCCAGACCCAGCCCTCCTAGAGAAGGCCAACAAGGAGTTGAAGGGAAGCGTCGAGGTGAGTCACAGCATCGACGGAGTAGCTGGTGCTGACGTTATCTACACCGATGTTTGGATTAGCGCAGGCATGGAGGAGGAGAAGAAGAAACGGATGAAGATATTCCCAGCCTACCAAGTGAACAAGGCGCTGGTATCTAAAGCAAAGCCTGACTGTATCGTGATGCACTGCCTGCCAGCGAAACGTGAACTGGAGCTCACAAGCGAGGTGATGGACTCACCCCAGAGCGTGGTCTTTGATCAAGCCGAGAACAGGATGCACGCCCAGAAGGGACTCATCTACTGGCTCATGAACCAGTAGACTCCAATATTTTTTAATCAACCGCGCATCTCTGAATGCGAATAACTTTGATTCTCCTCAACCCGGATAGATGCAAGGGGTGCCGCATCTGTGAGGCAGCCTGCGGCTTCCACCATACACTGCACAAGGCATTCAACCCATCACAGTCCAGCACCCACATCAGCAGAGACAACGACACAGCCGTAATAACCATGACCATCGACAGCACCTGCGACCAATGTAAGGGTGAGGACTTTCCACTCTGTGTTAAATACTGTGCCTATGGGGCGAGGGGGGTCACACGGTGAAGCCCCACGGATACGGGGGCAGGGTACTCCGGGTAGACCTCACCTCGGGTAAAATGTTTGAGGAACCCACAGAGAAGTACATCGACTGGGTTGGCGGCAGGGGCATCAACGAGTGGATACTCTTCAACGAGCTACCAATGGAATCCAAGCCACTTGACCCAGAGAACATCTTCACAATCGGGGTAGGACCCCTCGTTGGGACCTTATCCCCCTTCTGCTGCAGGGTTAGCGTTGATACTAAGAACGCCTTCACAGGTGGGGTTGGCTCAGCCAACTGTGGGGGTCACTTTGGGGCCGAGATGAAGTACGCAGGCTACGATAACCTCGTCTTTACTGGCAGGTCTCCTAGCCCTGTTTATCTGTGGCTCAATGATGGATACGCGGAGCTAAGGGACGCCTCGGAGCTCTGGGGTAAGACCACTTGGGACACCGAGAGAGCCATCAGACAACTGGAAAAAGACAACGAGGTCCGTGTCATCGGCATCGGACCAGCAGGAGAGAACCTCGTACGCTCAGCCTGCGTCATATCTGACAGAGCCAAGGCAGCTGGTGGTAGCGGAGTAGGAGCAGTAATGGGTTCAAAGAACCTGAAAGCAGTGGCTGCGAGGGGAAGCCTGCCCATCACAGTGGCTGGTCCTGAGAGGTTTATCGAGGCAGTGGACGCAGCGAGGGCCAAGATCGGGACATTCCCCAAGGCCAAGCTGTACCGAGAGGATGGATACTATGGTGTGGAGAGCTACTTTGGTAGCCCGGCTTGGGAGGCTGGGTTCAGGCCAGTCAGGAACGGGCAGGATGATTACTGGGCGCCTGAGAAGGTCAAGAAGGTGGCTGGGGACACCATCAAGCCATATCATGAAAAGATACTGGCATGCTATGGGTGCCCAGTGGGGTGCATGCCGTGGATGAACATACCCGATGGACCATACAAGGTACAGGGTGAGGGCTGGTGGAACAACAGCAGCAACAGCTTCTGCACACGGGTGGACTGCGATAACCCAGAGGCAGCCATCAAGGCACACCTGTTGACTAATCAGCTTGGACTGGACGGGGATAACGCCTCTGTGGTGATCGCATGGGCCTTCGAAGCATATGAGAAAGGTTTGCTCACGGTTGACGACACAGATGGGTTAGAGCTTACATGGGGCAACCATGACGCTTTGCTCGCGTTGCTTGAGAAGCTCGCCTACAGAGATGGCTTCGGGGATTTCCTCGCTGATGGGGTAAAAGCGGCATCCGAGAAGCTGGGGGGAGGCTCAGAGGACTACGCTATCCACATCAAGGGGCAGGACAGCGTTGACGGTGTGCGTATCAGTAAAGGCTGGGGATTCGGTGTGGTGACCAGCCCAGCAGCTGGCAGGCACCTCAGGGGCGCTATTCATAGCTTCAAGCCAGAGGAGTTCAGGTCGTGGAGCAACGTGCCCTATAAGGTCTATATGCAGGAGCAGTTCAAGGGCATCGTGGATATGACGGGTACCTGCCTCTACAATAACGGGTTGCTGAGCTGGGAGACAGAGATCACCCCCAAGTCAGCTGAGTACATCGCGGAGCTTGCCTCAGCCCTAACAGGTATGGATCTGAACGTGGATAACTTCACCAGAACTGGTAGGCGTCTGCACAACATCGAGAAAGCCATCAATACACTTCATGGGGGCTTCACGCGCAAAGATGACTATCCTCCGAAGCGTTACTGGGAGGAGCCAGTCAAGTCTGGTCCATACAAGGGAGAGCATCTGGACCATAAGCTCTGGGATGAGTCACTGGACGAGTATTACAGGCTTCAAGGCTGGGACCAAGAGACAGGGCTACAGACACGGTTAGGCTTGGAGGAGCTGGGGCTTCACGTGGTGGCTGAGCGTCTTGATGCTGCTGGTCTGCTCAAATAATTTTTACACTCATGACGCATTTATCAGATATGGCTAAACGTAAGATAAAGGTCGAGGATTTGAGACTCTTCAAATTTGTCTCGGACCCCCAGATCAGCCCTGATGGTTCCAAGACCGCTTTCGTGCTCAGCGAGATAGACCACGATGAAGACAAGTATCGGCGACACATATGGCTCACTGACACAGAGACAACTGGGCTCAACCAATTCACCCATGGACCCGGAGCTGATACATATCCAAGGTGGAGCCCCGACGGGCAACAGATACTCTTCCTGAGCAACGGGAGGCAACCCGATAAGAAGACCCAGCTCTACGTCATCAGCTTGAGTGGTGGCGAGGCTCAGCTTGTGGCAGATATGGAGAATGGTGTATCGAATCCGAGGTGGAGTCCTGATGGTAAATCGATCCTGTTCACGAGCAGGGTCTGGACTGAGAAGAAGACGGAGTCTGATGTCAAGCGGATTAAACGCATCGGATACAAGTTCAACAATGTTGGCTTCTTCGAGGGTAGAAGGATACACTTGTTCACGGTGAAACCCGGTGGGAAACCCAAGCAGGTAACCGAGGGCGAATATGATGTCGATGATCCAAGATGGAGCGGTGATGGTAAACACATCACATTCATCTCCAACTTCGAGCCGGATCAGGACACCAGCAGGGTAACAGACATCTATCGTGTCCCCGTCAAGGGCGGAGACCCTGTGAAGCTCACAGACTCAACATACAGCATATCCACACACAGCCACAGCCCAGATGGGAAAACCATCGCCTACATTGGACACCAGCAACCCGATGAACTGGCAGTAGACTACGACCTATACAAGATGCCCGCCAGTGGAAGAGGAAAACCAGCCCTACTCACTGGAGACTTCAACAGGAGCCTATCCATGGGGAACGGCAGCGATCTCAGGGTATCATCTCCCGGTGATGGACCCGTCTGGAGCATGGATGGGAAATACATCTACTTCAACACAGCGGACATCCCCAACTGCAGCCTCTACAGGATAAACACCTCAAACAAAAAACTAGAAACCCTCGTCACAGGGAAGACAGTTGACGGGTTCTCTGTAGCCATGAACGGTACCATCGCTTTCAACGCCATGAACTCTCTTGAACCATGCGAACTCTACCTGCTTGATGGAGAAGAGAAGAAACTCAGCGACTTCAACAAGAAGCATCTCGACAAACTACTACTCTCAAAACCTGAACACTTCACATTCACCAACAGGCTCGGCAGAACCGTTGATGGCTGGATCATGAAACCCATCGACTGGAAAAAGGACGCAAAATATCCTTGTGTACTGGAGATGCATGGTGGACCCAGAAGCATCTACGGTGACGGTATCTTTCAGGAGTTCCAGCTCCTATGCGCAGAGGGATACGCAGTAATCTACACCAACCCACGGGGCTCAGCGGGCTACGAGGAAGAATACGCTCAAGGGGTGATGCGCCACTACGGTGAGGTTGACTATGAGGATTTCATGGATTTCACCGATGAGGCATTGAAGCGGTATCCTTGGCTCGATGAGTCTCGTCTGGGTTTGACGGGTGGGAGCTATGGTGGCTATACCACTAACTGGATCATCAGCCACACAGACCGCTTCAAGGCGGCGGTAACCTGCAGATGCATCAGTAACTGGGTGAGCAAGTTCGGGGTAAGCGATATGGGGTTCATGCAGCCAGAGTCCATCAGCGGAGCCAAGACATACTGGGGTGACGATCTCTTTGAGCAGATGAGGCACAGCCCATTATACTACGTGGATAAGGTGAAGACGCCCTGTCTCATCATCCACAGCGAGCAAGACTACAGGTGCCCCATGGATCAGGGGGAGCAATGGTTCACAGCCCTCAAGCTCAACAACATACCAACCGAATTCATCAGGTTCCCAGATGAGAACCATGAACTGAGCCGCAGCGGTAAGCCTAAGCACCGTGAGGAGCGGTTCCAGCACATACTGCGCTGGTTCAGGGAGTACCTTTAACCTACTTTATTATTCCCAGCTTGCTTAGGAACTCCACCAACTTCTCCGGCGCCTCTTTCTTTATCTTCTCTAGCCAGAAATACTCTACAACCAACAATATGGCTGGGATTATCAACCAGATATAAGCCGATGAATCCGAGTAACCCTTGTCTACATTGAAATAGATGAAAGAGACGAGACCCAGAACCGCGGTAAATGAGAAGAATAACATCAGATTGGACCATAGGTTCACGACCCCAGTGAATAGGTCATCTTTCTTGGTTTTGGCCTTTGATACCAGCTTGATCTCCTCATCGTCAAGGTCCTCCGTTATGCTGTTCAGAATAGCCACCGACTTCATACCAAGCTTCGTCAACCGGTAATGCCTGTCATCGTCTCTTTCAATTAGCCCTTCGAGGAGCTTTAGGTGGTAGTTGAGTTTCCCTGTGTTCAGCTGGAGCTCGTTGAGAATATCGCTGTAGATCACTCCATCAGGGTTATCACCAATGATCTTCAGGATGTTTCGTCGCTCCTCGTGCCCTATGCCTTGAAGAACGATCTCCTCTGCCTCTTTGGCTAATCTCCCAGTCAACTTTATCATGTTTTGATTTGACATCCAATAAAAAACTCTTTTTGAATATTTTTCCAGTCAGAAAAAAGCTGTCACGGAGCCCTGTCCTTGAACAGCCCGATTCTCCGTAGGAAATCCTCTAACATCTCAGGTGCCTTGTTCACTTTCCCTCTCACCCAGGCGAGCACTAAGACCATCAATACCCCGATCACACCTGCGTAAACATACGTGGCTTGAGGCATTGTGCCCGCGCTCACCCCGAACTGGATAAAAACGATCACTCCCAAGAAGGCGGAGACTGAGCCGGCTACTAGGAGCCTGAACCACCACTTCACCACTGTGCTAATCAAGGGATCACCCATGGATGTATCTCCCCGTTTCTTTTTTCCATTTTTTTCACGGTTTTCACCAAGAAATAAGCCCTAAAACGGGTTAAAAACCGTTTTTGAAAAATATTTTCTGATAAAAACATTAATCATCCACTATTTTTGATGATTTTTCCAGTCAAGCATGACTGGGAAATTAATCAAAATCAGATGAGCCTTAAAATAAGGAGGCACTAAAAACCCGCTTTATAGCTAATCATTCATCAACTTTCTCTCCAGACGCCTCACAAACTCCGGGACAGTCCTCAACGCATTCACGAGAACCCACAGGATAACCCCAGTGAACCCCATCATACCGAGGGAGATGAATACCTCCATAACTGCGAAGCTGCCTCGTGTAACACTCGCAAGGAACAAAACGAGGCTGGCGAGGAAAACCATCCCAACCCCCGCTATCCCTATGTACAGTAACCCTTTCACGAAGGGGTGTATAGAGCCATCCTGCGAGCCTTTAACCGTCTCAACATATTGGATCACATCTTTGTCTATCTCTTTGCTCAAATTATTCATCAACTCAAGAGCCTTCAAGCCAATGGGCGTAAGGCGATACAATCGGTCATCCTGCTTCTCGATGAGCCCCTCAAGGTTCCTCAGATGGTAATTCAGGTGACCCGTGTTCAGCTCAGTCTCACCGAGGATGCTGCTATAGGAGACTCCCTCCGGGTTGGCTCCTATGATCCTGATGATCCCACGCCTCTCACTGTGTCCAATCGCCTGCAGGATGACGTCCTCGACCTCTTTTCGCCCATTTTTAGCCATGTTTTCTCTAAAAACACTGATGAAGAGTGGTTAAAAACCGTTTTCGAGAAGAAAAATTCCCAGAAAAATCTTCCCAAAGGAAACTCATCCCTTTTATCGCGGGATTTACATACCAGCTCATGGTCAAGCCATTCCCCTGCAAGCAATGCGGCGAATGCTGTACAAGGCTTAGTAGAGAGGAATGGACAGGCATCTCCCTCTTCCCATGGGAGAAACACCTCTTCCCCATGAAAGACATAATCCCGAGCCTCGGTCTCGGTGAAAAACCCAACGACCCCAAATTCAAGATCATATTATACACCTACAATGCCCAAGGCTGCTTACACCTGCAGGGAAAAAGCTGCACCATCTACCTCCAGAGGCCCCTAGTCTGCAGGAGCTACCCATTCAGGGTCACAAGACAGGGAGCCAAGGTTGTCTTCATAGTAGCACCAGAGTGCAACGCGGTACAGGAGTGGCCAAGAAAGACCACAGTAGATGAAAGATACCTTGAGATGGACGCCGCTGAGTTAATCGGAGACCATCTCAGCAGGTTCTACAAGGCAACCGAGTCCAGATGGCGGTATAAACAGGGAAAAGGCTGGAAACGCATAGGAACAAATAAGACCAGCGACTGAATCAACCATAATAGCCCGTAGACACTCGACGCGGCCACGAAGACGGACTTCGATGAGATGTTTACACGCGATGAATCGGGGTTACCCACTAGTGGTACATACGGGCGAGGCGCTGAGGCCCAGCATACTGCAATTTGAGAGAGATCAGCCGAGTACGGCGGACGCCGATTCGATGAGGCTGGAAGTTTGTTGCAGGAAACAGGACAACCTCAGCCCTCAACCCTAACACCTATGGTGGAGGGGTTAACGCGAAGCACCCTGAAACCAGCCCTATTTAGGCTTAAACAGCCCTAGAACGGCTTCTTTTGGATCAAATCACATACATAATTTACTCTACGACTCGATAATTACAGCGTTTTTTGGTGTTTGACCCGTGAGACAGGTGCCCCTGCCCTATAGCCTTAAAAACAATGCACCCTTTAAACAGAGTTAGCGAATCAAAATGGATACAGAAACCCGCTTCCAACTAGTCTCACAGGACCTGCAGGAGGTCATCACAAGAGATGAGCTCCGAAACCTACTTGAAACAAACGATCATCCACGAGGATACGTCGGCTTTGAGCCCAGTGGCATAATGCACGCAGGCACTGGCCTCATCGTGGGTAAAAAGATGCGGGACTATGTTGACGCTGGGTTCCACTTCATAATCTACCTCGCCGAGTGGCATGGCTGGATAAACAACAAAATGGGTGGAGTAATGGAGAACCTCGCAACTACAGCGGAGTATTTCAAGGACTGCTTCACAGCCCTTGGGTTACCGGAAGGTAAAGTAGAGTACCTCTGGGCTAGCGACGTTGTTGACACCAAGGACTACTGGGAGAAGGTGATCCGCATCATGAAAGCCACGAGCCTCAGACGGACCCTCAGGGCAATGCCCATCATGGGCAGGAGCGCAGACTCTATAAACATCGAGACAGCTTACGCGCTTTACCCCGCGATGCAGACCGCTGACATATTCCAGATGGACTTGGACGCTGCCTGCGCCGGTATGGATCAGAGGAAGGTCCACATGCTGGCTCGTGAGGTAGCCCCAAAGGTAGGGGCAAAAGTACCCGTATGCCTGCATAACCCATTGCTCCCTGGCCTACAGATCACTGAACTAGAGGGAAGCTTTGACGAGGACGAGGGCATCAATACCTCCATCAAGCACAAGATGAGCAAGAGCGTAGCAAAAGGCGCCATATGGCTAAACGACTCACCGAAAGAAATCAAAGAAAAATATCATGAAGCCTTCTGCCCAGAGAAAATAGTCGAGGGCAACCCGGTGCTGGACCACGCACGCATGCTGATATTTCCCAACCTCGGAAAACTAGAGATTGAGCGGCCAAGCAAATTCGGCGGCGACATAACGTTCCACAGCTTCGAGGAACTAGCAGAGACATACAGCAAGGGAGAACTGCACCCACTGGACCTGAAGCATGGAGTAGCAGCAGCGGTAACAAATCTGCTCGAACCAGTAGCCAAGTACTTCGATAAGAAACCAGAGAACCTTGAAGCCGTGAGAAAACTCACGGTAACAAGATAAATTAGAATAGTTTTAGTGCTAGGTCCCCTAGCCTGCTGCTGTATCCCCACTCGTTATCATACCATGAGAGGACCTTGGCTAGGCTGCCCATCACGTTGGTCTCCAGACTATCCACGATGCTGCTGTAAGGGTTATGAATATAATCCGTAGATACGAGAGGCTCATCGCTATACCCAAGGATCCCCTTCATGGGTCCCTCAGAGGCTGTCCTCAAGGCTGCGTTCACCTCTTCCTTACTCGTCTCACGGTCCAGATTCACTACTAGATCAATCAAAGAGACATCGGGCACAGGAATCCTGTAGGCATTCGCATCCAGTTTTCCCTTGAGTTCCGGGATAACCTCGCTTATCGCCTTGGCTGCCCCAGTCGAGGTGGGTACTATGTTTATGGCAGCTGCCCTCGCCCTCCTGAGGTCCTTATCTGCTTTGTCCTGTATCATCTGGGTTCCTGTGTAGGCGTGGATGGTGGACATGAATCCGTTCTTGATGCCGAAGTCATCGTTCAACACCTTGGCGACAGGTGCCAGACAGTTGGTTGTACATGAGGCGTTGCTGATGATCCTGTGCTTCACTGGATCATACTTGTCGAAGTTGACGCCCAAGACCACTGTTATGTCCGGGTTCTTGGCGGGGGAGCTGATTATGACCTTCTCTGCGCCTGCCTCAAGGTGCTTAGACGCCCCCTCACGGTCCTTGAACTTGT
Source organism: uncultured Candidatus Bathyarchaeia archaeon (assembly GCA_964628765.1). GTDB lineage: Archaea > Thermoproteota > Bathyarchaeia > TCS64 > TCS64 > RBG-16-57-9. Next base: position 13,093 of record CAZVMT010000020.1, read on the forward strand.
CACTGGACTCGATTACCACATCAACATCAAGCTCCTTCCACGGGAGCTTGGCTGGATCAGACTCATAGAGCACCTTAACCTCCTGCCCCTCAACTATCAAAGAGTCCTTCGTGACCTCCACAGGCATAGGGAACTTGCCGTGAACACTATCATACTTCAGCAGATGCCCCAGCTTGGCGGGGTCCCCCCTGTTTATTGCCACGAATTCGATGTCCAGCTCTCTCTCGAAGGCTGATCTGAATGCTAGACGGCCTGTGCGGCCAAAACCATTGATTGCGACACGTATACCCAAGGTATGCCTCTCATTTTTACCACGTCTCATACACTTAAATCCTGTCTTGTTCGGGAACCTTTTTATTCCTCTAATCAACTAAGGCACCTGCGTCACTAGACGCAGTCACTCTCACTAGTAGGGGAACTCTGGAAGAATATGGTTCTCCTGCAATCACATAGAAAAGGATTAACGGGTTTCGATAAGAGATACGCCCCGGGCAGGTCCCAATCGGTTCTAGGGACCCCTGCGGTAAGGGTGATACAGAGTATAGAGATGATCACAGGTGAAAGACACAGAGAAATTCGCAGGCGCAAAATACGTTATAAAAGCTAACTTTACCATTGAAGGCGTTGTCGAGAAACACGATGTGATCGGGGCAATCTTCGGTCAGACCGAGGGCCTTTTCCCGAAAGAACTTGAGCTACGTGAGCTCCAGAAATCCGGCAAGATTGGAAGGATCGATATCGACCTTAAATCATCCAAGGATGTTACAAGGGGTACAATCACTGCCCCCAGCAGCCTGGACCGTGCCGAGACCGCTTTAATCGCGGCAGCCATGGAGACCGTGGACAGGGTAGGCCCGTGTGAGTCCAGGATAAATGTAGAGAATATTTCCGATGTCCGCGTCGAGAAACGACAGTTGATCGTTGAGCGAGCAAAAGAGCTCATGCGAGACTGGGTAGTAAAGGATGGACACGAGATAGAGAAACTGCTGGACGAGGTCCAGAAAGAGGACAAAAAGATCAAAGCAGTCCACTATGGAAGAGAGAGACTCACAGCCAGCCCCGATATCAGCAAGAGTAACGAGATAATCGTCGTCGAGGGACGAGCAGACGTAAACAACCTCATCAAGAGCGGCATAACAGGCGTCATAGCCATGGAGGGCGTCAAGGTCCCGAGCACCATCAAGAGCCTCGCAAACAAGAAAGAAATAACGGCTTTCCTAGACGGAGATCGTGGCGGAGACCTAATACTGCAGGAACTCATGCAGGTAGCACCCCCAACATACATCGCCAGAGCACCAAGAGGCAAAGAGGTTGAGGAACTCAGCCCCGATGAGATAATGGATGCCCTGGAGAAGAAAGAACCCATCGAGGAAGAGAAAGTATCAAGCGAGGTACTGAACCTAACAAAGGAACTCAAAGGCACCCTTGAGGCTGTCCTCATCAACAAGGAGGGCAAGCACAACGGTAGGGTACCTGTCAGTGAACTCGTTGAGAAGCTGAAGGAAGCCAATGACGTTAAGGTAGTTATCTTTGATGGCATCGTAACTGGGCGCCTCATCGATACGGCTCGTGAGAAAAACATCGAGACCATTATCGGTGAACGTGTAGCAGAAGGCGTACGCATACCCAGAGGGGTAGAGGTACGGAGCTTCAGCGACCTAAACTAAATTTTTTATCCCTTTTTTCTTAATCTACGGCGAATAGCGGAGTCACCGCGTGTTAAATCGTTGAATACTGAGCTAAATGATTCACTTGGAGCCAGCTCACGCTTGATGTATACACCGGTTCGCCCAACTCTCTCCCTCCTCTCAAGAATCCGTTGCCTCTGAGAAACGATCAAGGTATCCACCCCAAGTTTCTTTGCCACGAGTCCCTCGATGCCCCTGATAGGTGTCTCTGTGTATCCAGTAATGTTCGGCTCGATGAATATCAGCTCCTTGTTTACACCAGGGACCCTGGTGTCATCTTTTAGCTGATCATAGTTGATTCTCCCGGCGAAGCCTGTGAAATCCTCCTCGCTGGCTCGTAGGGGCACCAGTGGGAAGCTATAGCTCTTGAGTTCATCAAGGTAGATGTATCCCTTCGCCGCGTAGCTGGGTGTAGCCTGCACTATCTCTCTGCTGTTATATCTGATTCCCGCTGATTCCAGTGTAGCCTCAATTATGGTCGGAGACGGCGGGGATGGGAGATAAACATCGATATCACTGGTCTCAGAGACATCCCCCCGCGCGATACTGCCATAGACTATGCAGAAGATATGTGCATCCACCAGGGGCTTCATCATGGAGGCAGCCTCATCTCTGAGCCTCCTTAACGTGTTCCAGTGATTATCTGTGTAAACTACTTGGTTTCCCTGCATCGCCTTATGTTGTTTTTCGGTCTCCTTATATTTTGAGGTTCCCAACTAGTGTGAGCGATGTCACAAGAAACCATGACACTGAGTCTGATACTATTAGGCTGGGTAGCCTTCTACTTCATAGCAAAGCAGCTGAAACTAGATGAGAAGGGCTGGGACATAGCCCCACTATACGCCTTATACAAGTCAACCCGCTTAAACGACTTAATCAACCGCCTAGCCAAGATAAGCCCAGCCGGTTGGAAGACCCTTGGAAACATCGGGATCGCTGCAAGCGTAGGACAGGCAGGTTTCATATCCTTCATCCTATTGAAGAACATCTGGAACTTCATCTACGTCCCTGAGCAGGCATCACCCGTGCAGCCGCTCATCCCCGGGGTCACCATCAGCGTCAACAGCCTGCCATGGTTCCTGCTCGCAGCCGGTGTCATCATCTTGACCCATGAGCTCGGCCACGGCGTGATGTGTATCGTCGAGGGTGTCAGGGTTAAAACGGCTGCGGTGATGTTCGCTGTCATAACCTTTGGTGGAGCCGTTGAGCCAGAGGAAGAGGATATTCAAGCTGCGAATATCTGGTCCCGTATGCGTATCTACGCCATTGGCAGCATTATCAACCTCATAACAGGGCTGCTGACCATCCCTGTATTCATTGCCTTCGGGGGTAGTATGCCGGTACAGCTTGTGATATTCCTCAACTGGATGTACTTCGTCGCCATCAACCTAGCTATGATGAACATGCTCCCCATAGGACCCCTTGACGGTGGCCAGATGTGGCGAGACTTCACCGCTCGATTCAGCATCGGAGCCCAGCTAAGAAAAGGAGCAACCTACGGGTTCTTGGGCCTGATACTGCTGAACATCGTGCTCAGCTTATCCCTATTCGGCCTAGTGCCCATATAGGGTCCTAGTCTCTCGCTATGGCTCGTCTCTGTTCTTCCTGCAGTTTCTCAAGTTTACTAGGCTCGGGTACCCCTAAGAAGGTTATCACAAAGCATAGCGCCGCTGTTACTGCGCCTATCACGAAGATGGTGCTGAAGCTGAAGGCGTCAGTGATCCAGCCACCCAGTAGCGCCCCCATGGTGCTGCTCTCGTCTACGATGGTCATGTATAGACCCATTCCGAAGCCACGTATCTCGGGTCTCATCAAGTCAGCCGCATAGGTTCTGGTCGTGGTTTGCAGTACAGCGTTACTGATGGATTCCAGTGCCCTGATTACGAGCACGGAGTTGTAGTCTGTTACATTCCTGTAACCCATCATGGTGCCAATGAGTAGTAGCATCCCCAGCAGGAATGTGGGTTTTCTACCCCACCTGTCAAGCACATACCCAGTGATGGGTGCGAATATTAGGGTCATCAACGCTCTCACTGCGAAGAGATAACTCATGCTGCTCAAATCGATGTTAAGCTCCTTCAAGTATAGGCTGAAGAAGGGATTCACCATAGTATTACCTGTTCTATAGATGAGAACGGCTACGAAGAAGATGGCAGCGTATTTTCCAAGGCTCTTGATATCTGAGCTGAGGGTCTTCAGGTCGACGCCGTGGCGTGCACGCGTCTTATGGAGCTCAATGACATGCTCTGGTCTTGTCTCTTTCACCAAGAGGAATATCATCACAGCGCTTACCGACACAAATGCGCCACAAGCTATGAAGTACACTGTATAACTTGTAGACTCCAGGAACAAGCCAGCGAGAAGCGGCCCCACTAACTGCCCCACACCGTTTGACATGGTGTATAGGCTCATGGCTTTACCACGTTGCTTTGGTGGAAAGATATCAGCCACCATAGTGGTGATGGCGACAGGCGTCATGTAGAAGGCGAATCCCTCCAAGAAACGCAGCACAGCGAATGACGTGAAGCTCTTATCCATGAAGGCGAAGAGGAAGAAAACCACGGCATACATGGCTACCCCAGCGAACAAGATGGGTTTCCTGCCATGGCTGTCACTGTACTTGCCGGCTATTATGCTGCTTACTATCCCCGCGAAGGTTCCGATGCTGATGAGTAACCCTATGCGGGTTCCGCTCATCCCGTACTCCTCGAAGAATAGTGGAAAAACCATGTAGATGGTGCTCGTGGTCACGAACATGCTGATCATTGAAAGTACGATTAGGTAATAGTTCCGTTTCTGAGCCCCTGACGGCTCCAAGGTCTCACTCATCTATATTTCCCCCGTTGAAACGCCTCAACGGGGGGATTCCCGGATATAAACCCTTGTGCGCACAACGTTTTTACACGAGACCTACAAGCTATAGGTGCAGCGTTAGGTAGGACCGGGGAGCTAGCCCTGCCCCACACCTCAAACGGGACACACGGAGGGGTCAGTAACCTGCGAAGGGAATCGGAGGCGAGCCCTGAAAGACATGGCACGTTCCGTCGATGTCCTGCCCAGGGGGGTCGGCGGTTCATCCGTGTACACTCGTAGGGGTGCAACTGGATATTCAAGGGGTGAACCTGGCCAGGCCCGGGAGGGAGCAACCTAAGCTCTAACGTTTGACGCTCCCTGGATCTCGGGACGGAGGAGGGTGCCTTGACACCTCGCGGCTTTAACCCGTGAACGGAGGGGGGGCTAGCGCTGCACCTCGATTATTCTACCCGAGTCCAGCGTCAAGGTGTTCTGGAAATCCTCGGCCAATGCCTCCAGGTGGCTGATGACGATTATCTGGGCGAAGTACTTCGATAGGTCTTCCCTGAGCAGCTGCATGAAGCCGTTACGGCGCTGAGAGTCGAAGCCGCTGAGGGGCTCGTCTAGGAATATGAAGCCGGGTCTGGCTCCCCTGCTGCTGGGGATGGTGCTGATGGCGAAGGCTAGTCTGAGTGCGAGGCTGAACTGGTCCTGTGTGGCGCCGCTGAAGACTCCTTTACCGCGCCATGTTCTTGCATCCCTGTCATAGACCTCGATCCTATAGTTGGTCTCATCGATCCGCGCCATATTGTACCTGTTGTCCGTGAGGGTGGGGAGGAACTGCATCATGTTCTTCTCTACATCCTGTTTGACGCCCGCCATGATGTCCTCACGTGTGGTATCCAGCAGTATCGTTGCTCTTCTCATAGCCTCTAGCCTGAACTCTTCCCGCTTTGATTCCTCAACCAGCACAGGGTATTGATCTTTGAGGCTCGCTGTCCTCTCGATGATGGCGCCTGATTCTGTGATGTCATTCTTTCTCTCTTTCTCCTCTTGCTGTAGCTGGGCTGACCGTGACACTGAGGCGTCTCTTTCCTCATTCAGCGTGGGTTCGTCCCCGAGGTCCACGCTCTGTTTCTGGAGTTCTTGGAGTTTCTTCTCCTCCTGCTGGATGGTAGCGTCTAGTAGGTTGATCTCGTTGCTGGTCTCGTTGATGCCTTCCATTAACTGGGGGCGTCGCTCTAGGCTCTTCTGAAGCTCTGTTCGCTGAGTGGATAACTGTGTGAGAACCCTGTTTGCATCTGTATGCTGTCTCCGTATCTCGTCTTCATCCTCTCTCTTGATGCCTGTCTGTTGCTCTGTCTCATCGATCTCCGCGCTGGCTGCCTTGGCTCTTTTCTCCTCTTCATCCCTCTCCAGCTGTATGGTCTCAAGGTTTTCCTTAACACCGTTGAGGTTCTCCGCTTTCCGTTGAAGGCTCTCCCGCTCTGTTGTGAATCCCTTCAGGGTCTCTGAGTCCTCTTGGACCTGTTTTCTCACAGTGTTTATTGTCTGGGGCTCTGTGAGGCTTATAGCTGCCTTGTACTCCCTCGGCTGGTCCGGCAACTTGTTTAATTCAGCTATTATCTCATGCTGCAGTTTAGCACCGTTCTCCTGTGTCTTTTTTAGCTCTGCTTCAAGCTTCTCGATCGTCTCGTGGTAGTCTCGTATTCTGGCTCTGTCTCCCAGCATCTGCTCCCGCTGGTCCCTGATCCCTTTGATCTCCGCGTCCATCTTACCGGGGTTATTCGTCGCGTAGAGGAAGCCTCCAATTACAAGGATGGCTCCCCCCAGAGTAGCCACCATGAGATTATTGTAAACCACCATGAAAACAGCGATTACCAACCCGGCTATCGCAGCTGCTATGCCATAGGTTTTCATCTGCTGGGCTCTTGCCTGTTTATCCCTAGCATTCGTCTCTTGTTCCAGGAGTTGGTTGATCTCTTTTTCGCTGTCACTGGATTCTCCCAGTCGTTCTTGGGCTATTCTCAGCTCTTCCTCGAGTCTATCTGAGTCGCTTATTGATCCTGTTAATTTGTTGAATAGGGTGGCTATTTCGTCTATCTTGGTGGCTGCGGTCTTGACTGGGGCGTATTGCTTTATTTTTTGGTCTAGTTCTTGGATGTTTTCCTGTGCCTCATGGGATTCATTGTATGCTCGCTGGTTCTCAGCTTCTCTGATCCCTATGTTTTCTAGCTTGGACTCTGCGCCTCGTAGCTTCTCCTGTAGCTCTACTAGTTTCTGGACGGTCTCCAGTTGTTTTTCTAGTTCCGCTAGCCTTTTTTCTGCTTCTGGGAGCCTTTCCTCTATGTTTTTCAGCTCTTTCTCAGCATTATCAATCTCATTGAGTGTCTCTTTCTGGAGCTGTAGCGTCTCTTGTTTTCCAGCGAGTTCTTTCTTGTTTTCATTGATCTTTGTCTGATGAGTCTTCATCCGCTGTATGAGTTCCAGCTTCTTCCTGAGCTCAACCAGCTGAGCCTCGACCTCCTTCTTCTCCTCAGCTATCTCGCCCAGTCGTTTCTCTGCTTCATCGCGTCGCTTTTCCGCTTCCTCGTAATCCTGTTTGGCCTGCGTAGCCTTCTGCAGCTCCAACACGGTCTCTGAGTGAATCTTATCCAGTTCCCTGCTGTCCTTCTTTAACTCGTCCCGTGAATCAATGAACGCCTCAAGGTTCAGTAGGCTGCTCATAGCCTTGATTCGCTCCTGTTTATTGGCGTCCTCCAGCTTGCCCAGCTCTTTCTGCTCAACCAGACAACTGTTCAGCAGTGCATCGCTGTCGATGCCGTGGAGAATCTCGCTGATCTCGCTGTTGACGTTTCTTGCTCCTGTTGTTACCCTGCTGAGGTTTCCCTTCTGTTCCCGCTGGTTAAGCAAGTGTACATTGGTTTTTTTTCTGTGGAGTTCTCGTCGTACCTGATACTCTGTGTCGTCTATGCTGAACTCAAGCTCAACGATGGCCTGATCCCGTCCATAGCAGATGATGTCCTCGTTTCCAGCGTTCTTGCTTGGACGGAGGGGCATCCCATACAACGCGTAGTGGATGGCCTCCATCAATGTGCTCTTGCCGCTCTCGTTTCTCCCATGAACCAGCAGCCTCCCCTCTGGGAAGATGAGTTTCTCCTGTATATCGAGGCGTTTGAAGCCGCTCGCCCTGAGGGAGATGAGCTTGAACACTACTGGTCACGCTCCTTGATGTAGTAATCCAAGGCGTAGGTCATTGCCTGCTGCCAGATCTTCTGGTCCTCTCCCTTGGATTTCTCGACGGCCTCCATGGCGATCTCTTCAAGGCGTTTTCTTGGGTTGAGTCCTTCACTCTTCGTGAATTGGAGTCCTTCTCCTGTGGGTTTGATCCTGTCGATGAGCTCGAAGTAGAAGTTCTGGGCTGCCCCCAGTTGATTTATGTCATTGAAGTCGATGTCGGTGTATTTTCTGAAGGGTATCTCGCCCTCCAGTACCAACTGTAGTAGCCCATCCTTGTTTGACGCCATTTTTACGGCTTCATTGATGGAGTCTGTCATGCGTTCATGCTCTGTGTGGCTCATGTGAAGCTTCAACTGGCGCATGGGCTGGGATTCAACTGGGACATACTTTACCTGTATATCCCTATTTTCGTAGTCTATTACAACGAATCCTGTCTGCTGCTCCCACTCCCCGAAGTCATAGTGCTCTGTGCCCCCCGGGTAGACTAGGTGGCTGTAATTGATCTTCGTGGAGACGTGTCCATGGATGTGTCCCATGGCGAATAATTGTATCTGGAGGTTCCTTTTGAGGCTCTCAACCTTAACCACGGGCTCCTCCCAGATGGGTGGCGCTATCTCCTCGACGCTGTAATGGAGGACAGCGATGTTCAAATCAGAACCAGCCGGGATGTACTTTCCCTCAAGTGGATCGTCCTTGGGTGCGAGGTTTCGGTTATAACTCATCCCAGCTATAGAGACCTCAACATCTCCCACCTTCTGCTTGAATTGCTGAAACTCTGTGTAGCTCTCAAAGACGTTCGCGAGCCCAGCCTCACCCAATATACAGTGGGGGCTGGCCCCATCCCTTTCATTGGCTGGGGCCTCATGGTTCCCAGCCGCGATATACGCCTCGACGCCGTTGTCCTTTAACCTCTTGAAGGCTTCCACTACCCTTGCTCTTGGTGGGTTCCTCGGGGATAATTGATCGAACAGGTCTCCAGTGTTGATGTATATGTCCGCCTTGTTCTTCACAGCATAATCTATGGTCTCATACCATGCTTGCCCTATTCTTCTGCGGCGCTCAGCTAACTTGGACCCAAGTTTCTGATTGTATAGGTTCAGGTGATTATCGCCTGTGATGACTATCCTTACCAATCTACCACCTTGACTTGGGTTCCTTTATCTCGGCTTTCTCCGGCTCCATCTTCTTATTTTGGTTATATGCTTCAAGGGCTCGGCGTAGGGCATCATCTAGATCGATGTCGCTTCCTCCCTCGCCGCTTACCCTGCCTGATACCTTGATCATGGTGGGTATCTTGGT
>CAZVMT010000021.1:0-21357 GCA_964628765.1 uncultured Candidatus Bathyarchaeia archaeon
CCTCCCCTACCGGAAAAGATGGTACATCGCTCCACACTTTCTCATAATGGAAATATCTACGTTTTTGGTGGACAAAATGAAAACGGTGAAGATGAAGATACCATCTACGTTTTGCGAGAAGATAACGCACCTGATTCGGGGATGCCAGACGTTTCTAGTGCCGAGGTAATCAAGTTGACGGGAACAGCCACTGGGAGTGAATTTCAGGACGAAGAGAACTACATTGAGGTTTGGATAAGAAATACAGGTGAAACTGATAACTTATTTCTGGTTGAAGCATCACTCGGAGCTGGAACCACAGATTGGACAATCTCTCCTTCTCAAACAGAGGTGTATCTACAAAAAGGGGAAATGAAAAACATTTGGTTCAAAGTGCGTTATGGCGAAGATGCATTAGTCGGTGAAGTGAAATTCTCTATCGGTTCCTTCTCTACAGGACTAATCATTAGTTTGAATTCAAAACTTGAAAAAGGAGCCATTGCTATGCTCACGAGAGCTGGGTCTTTGGTAACTCTGCCTCTTCTTGATGCGAAATCTTCTCCTAACTTAAGCGTAAAGAATTTCGTTTTAGACATTCTGGGGGACTATGGATTGGATGAGAATAGCCCAGAGATTTTGAAAGCTCAAATCTTACTAGGCTACGTTCAGTCGCACGTTAAATATAATACTCCCTCATCTGTTTCTGATATAAATGAGATGGTGTCTCTATTAGTTAATAACAAAGCTCACGCTGATACTACCCGTATTAGCGGTGATTGTAAAACCTATAGCGTGTTTTATGCTGGGCTTTTGCGAGCCTTAGGCAATAAAGTTCGGTTCCTAAATGCTGCAATGGAGGCATCTGATGGATTCAACATCATAGCTCATGTGTGGCTAGAAGTTCTGATCGATGGTGAATGGGTTCTTGTGGATCCAACCAACAATATAATTGGCGATTCATGGCATCAATTATTGCCAGAAAATCTAAGTGGAGACCAGTTTGATCAAAGAAAAGTTTTTGAATTAACGCCGTACTGGGGTGGACCAATAATCGTTGTTGCTTATGACCCCGAAACATTATTCTTTGACGCAACCGCGGATTACAAATTTGATTATTCATCTACCCCAGAGACAGACGTAATCTACGTCAAAAGTCCTGTTATTTTGTCAATACTTGATAAACAAGGGCAGAAAATAGCGACAGGCCGTGAATTTGAATTGATATTCCCACAAATCGGAACAACCGATATTGGAGTCAGTCAGAAAGGACAATTCGTAATTGTAGAAGATCTTTCTGATTTTGTTGTTAATCTATATGGAACAGATAATGGAAATTTCACACTGGGTTTTGTAGATTCGAAACACACCTCTTTCACTACTAAAGAGACGACTGGAGCGATAACCAAAGGTCAAACACTACAATATAGACTGGATACGCCGACTGAAACAACAACAGCCTTCGTTTTGCTAGAAACGAACAAGCTGCTAGATTCAAATCATATTATCATCCTAATTTCGGTAATTGCTGTTATTATTATCATTTCTGTTAGCTACTATTTTTTACGTAGTGCTCGAAAATCATAGCGATTAAACAAGCAACTGTATACCAATAGAAGGAGTTTGCTAATAGAAATAGCATGAGACGGGATAAACCATTGCTGTTTAATAAGAACCAACAGGGTAAAAGAAAATAGAAGATGATTTGCGCCAGTTCCTGAATTCTAGTGTTCTGCTGTTGCTCACTTAGAGTACCAGTAGCTATAAAAAACCACCAAAAACTTATCCAAAGAAATGTTAGTAACATTATTCCAAAAAATGCGATTACCTTGTTCTTATTCGGCTTCAAAAACTTTTTGAGGCTTTGCCACTCCACTTTCTCACAATTATGTTTAAAAGTTTGACTTTAAATCGTTATGTCTTCTTTTCATGAAAAACTAGCAACCGAGCGAGCTGGTCGCCTAAATCACAATACATTTTGACTATCGGCAAATCACACGCTCATAACTTATTTTTGCCAAATTTCCTCAACTAATTATTAGGCATTCAACTGAAGAGACTGAATTCGTGGAGATGAACCACAAGTGATCTAATGGCTAGAAAAATCATTGTCAACGCTGATGTGCTGTTAAGGGCATACATACCGGAGCGGTTACTTCACAGAGAAAAAGAGCTGCAACAAATCAAGAACAACATTGAAAATAGAGTTAATACTATAGTGTTTGGACCTGTGGGTTCAGGTAAGACAGCTCTCATAAAGAGGGACATTAAAGAGCTTGCTACAGAGGACATCCGATATGTCGATTGCACAATCTACGACACGGCTTTCAGTGTGTTAAAGGAGACCTTGCATTCTGCTAGCCTAGTCCTCCAAAGGAGCAACTACGAGTTAATCAAGAGACTTGCCAAAGAAACGAGACAGAAAAGGCTGTGGATTTGTTTCGACAATTTTGTTAACCTGAAAGACACGAACATAATTACTAAGGTGATGAGCCTCGGCATCAATGTTATACTCGTTTCAAACGTCGAGCGGGATGCGGATATACTCAGCACAAATGTGTTATCAAATATTCCGTGTATTGTCAAGCTATCAAGTTACAATACCAACCAGTCCTTTGACATATTAAAGGAAAGAGCACAAGAAGCATTTGGAAAATCATCATTCACTGACGAGTTACTCATTGAGATATCAGAAAGGACTAGAGGGAATATGGCACTGGCGATTAATGTTCTTAGAACAGCTGCTTTAGAGGCTCAATGTGAGAAGAAAAACAGGATAGAAATCACAGACCTGATGGATACCCTGAATCCCGCAAGCAATTCTAGGAAGCTTAACGAAGATGAAAGTGTGCTCCTGGAGATACTCATGGAGAGAAAGCAACTCTCAAGCGGAGAACTTTTTGCATTGTACAAGCAACGAACAACTTCGTCAAAAGGTGAGAGGTCTTTTAGAAATTACATGGAAAATCTCTGCACCAAGGGCTTTGTCAGGGCTGATGGTACAAACAGATGGAGAGTGTACGAACTGAGCAAATCCGATGAAACTAACCAAAGAGGATTGAATGACGCATGAAGAAGATCCTAAGTCAATTCTAACTGAGAAAATCGACGAAGAAATCCTGTCAAGAATGCCATTATGGTTCCAAAGATTGAGAAATGCTTACTTGAAAAAAAGGGAGTGACTATACCGTTTCCACTAATGTTAACAATTTGTCAAGTTTTTCAGGGTCTTCGGTTAATTTTTCGAACAGTTTGTCCAATTTTGTTCTAGCTTTCTCTAACCCAAGCGAGGTCTTTAGGTCTAGAACAGCGCCACATCGGTTACAGAATTTTGAATCAGGGGAATTCCTATATTCGCACCTGGAACATACGTTTGACTTGAAAGTCTTTTCATCACTATCTGTTTTCTTTGTCATGCCATTAAGAGCAAATAACGCTTCATCCACATCTTTACCTGCCAAGTGAATGTAGACAGAGGGCATCCTCGACCCTTGTTTCCACCCAAACATGTGGTTCATCTGTGCCTGTGTTAGAAGCGTGCAGGCTTGGGTAGCGCGTGAATGCCGGAAAAGATGAAAGAACACTCTTTTGTCAAATCCTGCTCGTTTAGCGCAGTCCCTGAGAATTGCCCGAGCGGCGGAGTATTTTAACTGCCGGATTTTCTTTTTGTTTCCAAACCGAATCCAGACAGGAGCCTCTTTATCGTTTCTCAATGGATGGTTGTCTAGCCATAGGGCAAGCTTGGGCGCAGACGCAATTATACGAGAGATGTCGGGTCCTGTTTTCCCATCAATCACCAGTCTTGCACCATATTCGTCAAATTCCACATTGTTTATCCGTAATGTGAGAATCTCTCCTATCCTTCTGCCTGTTTCATACAGAACTTGGAGTAACGCTTTGTCCCGTATGTTCGTAGCTGCTTCTACAAGTTTGTTTATGTCAATAGGAGTTAGGAGCTTTTCTTTGACCAGGTTGTTTCGTATATTTGGTGTGGTTTTGATCCAATTTACCTCTTCAGGATTGTTTGAATTGCGTAGCCATCTGTAGAAGTGTTTAAGGATGATTTTATAGTCGCGTTTCGTCCACTCTGAAAAGTCTCGTTCCTGTATGTTGACAATTAACTCTAAAACGTCATCTTTTGTAGCGGTTTCAAAAGGCTTGTTGAGGTCTTTAGAGAGTAACTTTAAGGTGGAAATGCACTTGAGTATCCTTGCTAAGCTGAGACCCTCTGCAACTCTCGCCTTATAATATTTGTAGATGATTGCCCCATTTAGCTTGTCCTGTTCTATGTGAGAAAGTTCTCTAGCTAGACTCTTCTTGTAATTGTAGATAATTGCGGCATGACTCACATAACCACTTGTCTTATGGAAAAAAATATGTTAGGGATATGTAATTGTGCCGTTACGCCCAGGGTGAGAACAACAGCACAACCACACAGCCTATTAGCATATACAAATTTCCGTTATCGACTTTTAGTTTAGCATTTAAATAATAAAATGATATGTATGCTCGACTATACATATCACATTCATTGGTTTATCATGAACTGAGGTCGCCCTTTTTACTAAGCTTTTCCACTATCTTTCTTAAGCTCTCTATAACTAAAGTGAAGTCTTGAGGACGACTTTTCATCAGATGCATTCCAACAATGACCAAATATCCTAAACCATATTTTACTACAGAAATCGGATAACAAGGGAAATTCACTACTTTATCTTCTTTCTCTCCTTCGACATGAATGGTAATAGTAGAGAAAGATCTCAATAGAGGAATAAGTGGGATATCACTCCTTTCGCTTCTAACAGCAGATCTAAACTCCCTTACAGTTACAGTTCCATCTGACTTGACTAAATCATGAAAATATGTGTCATCAACAGGAAAAACAACCTTTTCGCTATCGCCAAAAAGATTACATTGAATTCCAAAAGTCTTGTGCAGCCAAGTATCTCGTAGAGATGCGCTAAGTAATTCAATTTCAGGAATAGCATAAACTTCATTTCCTCTCTTGGTTAATTTGTAAACTTGCTCGCTGTTGCCAGACATTCTTGGTGCAGGTTCGAACGTTGTGTTCCACGTCCAAAAGAAGGGAAACCCCGACACATTCACGAAAACTCCCCCGTTTTGAATATACCCTCTTATTCTATTAAGAGTAGCATGATTCGGTTCATCCTCCTCAGGATAATGCTCCCCAAAGGGATTAATTATCATACTGAATTTGCTATTGATCTTAGACGATGGAATTAACGCAATAGAGTAGTTTTTATTCGTTTTTAACTTCTCTTCCCAAGCATTGACATCGAAATCCGTGTATCCCAGAGGTGTTTTTGTTTCATTTTTGCCATCAAACGCAAAGCCGTTCAATATTTGAATTGTTGGATATTTGAAGCGTGTTTGCATAAATCTCCTTTCAAAGGAAATGAACACCCTATTCCATCCGATTAACAGAGGTGTTCCTGTTATGACCAGAAGGATTAATGGAACAAAAACTGCTGGCGAAAGCCACGTTGATAAGATTACCCAGCTTGACATGTTAAGAGAAAGGCTAATGATTAATGAAAAGAAAAATGCTATAAATGCCCCGAAAAAATCGCCTCTATATCGTTGACCCCAAGTACCAATGAGTAGAAAAGCACGCCAACACATGTTTATCAATACTTGTTTCTCCCTTTTATTTTTATTTAGGGGGCAAATTAACTAGGATAGAGTTCTTCAAATTCCTAGAAAAGCTCATTCATTTCTAGAGAAAGCCATTAAACGAATGCTAGCTTTTTTGACGGTTTTTCCAATTTTTCTTATCGTCTAGATTGATTATTAACTCATTTTTGAATGGGGAAAGATATTTAAAGGGTGGACGATAAAATGTATAATGACAAAAATGAGTAGGTCAAGAAAATCGATTGTTCCATATATTGGGATGGACAGGATAAGCGATACTTTAGGGGCTGCATATAAGAAGGGAACAAGGGAGATTTCTCTAAACGAGTTGGCATCTCTACTTGACTGCAGTATGAGCAACATAAATAATGTGACTCCCTCGTTGAAAATACTGGAATTAGCAGATGTTGAAGGGGGGGTCATGACACTCACTAACAACGGTATGGAATTTATTCGGGCACATAGTTCTAATGAATTAGAAATAGCTAAGGGAATAATCAAAAAGGGCATAGAAAAAAACGAAGTTTTGAAATTTGTTAAATCGTTGTTAGATACAAGAGTCCAAGTTACAGGAGAAGAAATAGGCAGAGCCATTTCTGACCGTTTTGGGAAAAAATGGAAAAGCGTATTGACTTATCGAGCACACGGTAACAGTTGTGCATCAATTTTGAGTTTCGCTGGATACGGCCATTACAATAATGGCGTTTTGTCGCTGAAACCATTGACAACAAAAGCTGAAAATGAATTATATGCTCCTGAAATCGGCTTTCGACCAATAATTAATCTGTTGAAAGCGTTGTACCCATTTGCGAAAGCAAAAAGTTCTGATATTACAAAGAAATTGAAGGGAAAAAAAGGCAGAATCAGTTCAGAACTATCAGTTTGTGTCATTCTTGGTTTAGTTAAGAAAGATTCGGTCGGAGGATATAGTATTACAAAAGTTGGTCGTAGACTTATTGATCCACACATTCCCCGTGAAGAAAGAGAGAAAATATTTAGGGAATGTCTGATGAATAGCCCATATGTTGAAATTGTTTCAAAATTATCACAAATCGATAGAGAGATAACATACGAAGAGGTAGGGGAAAACCTAGCGTATGACTTAAGAAGAGACTGGACAGACCTAACAAAAAAAATCTACGGTAAGAAATTCATAACTTGGCTAAAAGCAGCTGGGTTAGTAGATAAATTAGGTCCGAACAATTTTAGATTAAAGACTATTGAAATTAGAGAATCTGTAGAGGATAGAGACGAAAGAGCCGAGGTTGCTGATGCCTCAAAAATCTACGAAATTGCGAAAAATTTAGGTATCCTTGAAACATTGTTCCCTGAAGAGAAAAACAAAAAAATTTTTGAAGATAAAATCACGATATTGAAATCCTTATTAAATGAACATACCGACCTTGAGCTCGTTTTTGAGCTATTGCAGAAGAATTTTCAACTATCAATAGAAAATGAAAACGTTTCAATATACAAAGCAAACATCGAGTATGTAAGTGAAAAAATTAGGGAAAAACTAGGTCTAACAATGAGTTGAGGTGATATCTATGAGTAAACAAGAAAACACGGGCAAGAAAAGACGCGTTAGAACTTCATTGAAACATCCCTTACCCGATAATCGGGCTTCTTTTGAGAATCATTTGCACATAATCAAAGCATATGTCATCGTTTCAAAGGAAGGAAAAGAACCAGTAAATTATACTAGTTTTAAAACATTAGTTGATGTAAATCCGCAAATAGTCAGTGGGAATAACAAGTTCTTTGTAGACATAGGGATTGTTAAAACAGCTGAAGGAGAACGAGGAAAATATATTCCTACAAAAGCCACCATAAAACTCTACAATGCATTGAAATGGAATAAAGAGGATGAGATTAAGTCTTTATTGACAGGGATTCTTTCAACATCATGGTTTTGGGATATAACCAAACAATTGCTTGATGTCAAAGGAACGGTAATAAGAGAAAAATTACGGGAAAAACTAGGATATGAATCTGGAGCAGACCCAAAGAAACACAATTCATCACTCAATGTTATCATAGAATATTTGCTATTTGCCGGTCTGATCAAAGAGGAAGAGGGAAACATAACGTACAGCAAACATACGACGATTGCTTCTAAGAAAACAATATCAAGAGAAGAAACAAAAACTGCAAGCCCATCTGTGAAAGCACAGCCTGTTTTTGGGGTCTTAATAAATCCTGAGATGTCTGAAGACCAAATAAGAAAAGCTATCAAGGTAGTCTATGACGAATGGAAAAAACTGAGTGAAAAAAGTGACTGATAAAAAAGATAGCTATCTATTGAAGGATTCTTGGTCAAAATGTGAAGATATTTTGGCAGCTATTACAATGCAAACTGAAAAAGAGTTAGAGAAAAAAATCGGCAAATCAAAATGGTCTGAACTCTACGGTTTTCTTAAAGAGATAGGATTTATTGATCATACCGGTTTGACAGAACTTGGCAAGGATTACTATAAGGGCAAATTTATACTGAAAGATAAGAAGATGTGGAGCACAATCTTGAAAGAAGCCCTGAAAAAATTTTATCCTACTCAAGCTATTTGCCAATTGTTGTGGGGGAGACCGAATCTTAACAAAAAAAACGTATATAGGTTGTTGGTTCTTGAGAAATATATAAATTCTAAAGAATTCAGGGAGAAAGATTTGGGCGGCTTCCTGATGCTACTAAATCAGTGTAATATTCTGAAATATGACAAGAAATCTGGCCGGATAACTATTTTGTATAATCCGAGAACAATTGAAGACCCTGAAATTTCAACTAAGTTTCTTTCTCCAGAAACGCCTTATTCAAATGTTAGAAACTTGAAAGAAATATTGAGAAATGCTGAAAGTTTTGTTCATTGGTTTGATAAACACTTCAGCACAAAAGGGTTAGAGCCGTTGCATGACGAGGCTGACGGCACCAAAATTACCGAGATAAAAATTCTTTCAGGAATTACTAGTGGACGAGTCAACAAAAAACTTAGAGATGAATTTATCAGGTTTAGCGAAGAAATGAAAGCCCGTCAGATACAAGCAGAACTACGCATAATATGCAATAAAGAAATTCTTAATGCAATCCATGATAGATGGATAATATCAAAAAATTCTGTGTTTAATATTCCTCCAGTTGACACCATTTTTCAGGGTCAATTTTCGGAGATGAACAAAACCGACAATCAACCTCCTTTTGAGCAATGGTGGTCTAGTGGGCTTGACATAATAACTTGCTGGCAAGAAATCGTCAAGCATATTAAAAAATAGACCAAAAGTTTTTTCCCGTGATAAAGCCCAGTTTAAGTGTTTATTTAGACAATAATGATTAGGTTTAGGCTCATAACTTGTGGTAGTCTAAATGGAAAACGGTCAAAATAGCGAGAAAAATAGAATTAACCTTCAGAAACTTGAGAAGGAATTAACTAAAACTAGCTTTCCTATTGAGCTGAGATGCACACGCATATTACAAAAAAGAAAATGGGATGTCATTAATAATTTTATCTTTGAAGATCCTGAACAGAAAAAACACCGAGAAATAGATATTTTTGCATGTGATGCGCCGTCCATTTTCAACGATAAAAGCTGTCTTACTATTTATCTTCTAATCGAATGTAAAAAAAGTGATTATCCATGGATTTTCTTTCCTTCAAGCAAAAGAACTGAAAGAGTGATATTAGGTCTAAGTGACATGATTTTCAGATCTGGAGAAAATAAAAGAACGCCTGATGCGTTTGAGGGCTTAGTTTCCAATTTGAGGTGGAAATCGCGTTTCAATAATAGCAAAATTTCTTCATGGTTCTTTGAAAAAGAAAAACAAAAACACACAATTCATGACGCTGTAAGCAAACTAGCAAAGGCTTCATACTATACAACGGTTGGACAACGGCAAGATTCAGAACCAATTAATCCTCCCTTACTCTTTGTCATCTACCAAACAATTGTTCTTGATGGTTTATTATGTAAAGCTTCACTCCGAGGAAAAGGCATCCGTTTAACAACTACAAAACGTGTAACATTAGGAATGAATTTTATTTGCCAAAGCTTCCAGACACATATGCTTGTTGATGTGATACGTGCTGACCAATTTTCCAAATACATTAAAATGATTGAAGCAGAAAGAGACAAGTTTGTAGAAATAACTAATACATTCTACAGTAACATCCAACGCTAAAAAGTTAAAAAATTCAAAACATGCCAATCAATTGAGCCATTGGCTAACGCTCCACATTATTAATCGTTGTTCTTAAGCGACAACCTCTTCTTTGCGGCCATAAAAATGGTCTGCACGAAATCCAGATATGGCTCGCAAATATCCTTAGTGAATATAGTTGGATCTGAAGGAAGAGCATCTTTGCCAATGTCTACATATAACCCAAGATGTTTCATGTTTTCAAGTTCTCTATAGAAACCCTCAATAGATTTGAATTGAGACGAATGTTCTAACTTGGCGAGGAAAAAATCAAGCTCCGGTAATGATTTGAACGCAATTTTCCGTCTATTCTTACTTTTTTTGTAGTTGTCAATTTCAGTTTTTAGAATATCAAGCTTTTCAATCTCTCGTATTATCTTGTGTTTAGTTTTGTGGCGCCTAAGATTTTTGAAGAAATCGTCATTTATTTCTACAAAACCTTTCGTCGCCCAATTGCAGTAAATAGCCTTACCAATCTCTTCTAAAGCCAGAATTATGAAAGCAAAAGCATGACCAAAACTGGAATTATTTATTAGAAGCGATGCATCGTTCAAGAATCTCTCCGCATTGTCAAGGGATAGGTTAATCACTAGCTTCAAAACATCATTTTGCGAATTTCTATCTTTCATAGCATCTGCCCCTGTTAGGATATTCTATCGTGAGTATATGCTTAAAAAAGAACTTAAAGCATGATGTGCACGCGTTAGAGAAGAGCCTAAAAAAGAGTGAATGCAACATCGTTCATTTTGGTTATGAACTAGGACCATGCTTCAGAATGCCAAAGCCCTTGCTTTATTTTGCAAGATAGAAGTACCTGTGCTAGCCTTAGATGGTTATAAGAGTCCTCTTTTATGTAAGTTGAAAAATCATTAGATACTCCTGCTTTCTCTTTTGCCCAAAGGCTAAGAACATCTCTTCCGGAAAAGTTGACCTTGCTATTCAGAGCAAAGTAATCGTAACCAGTGGCACTGAGTCGTTCAATCGCACTGAGTAGCTTGCAGTTAGTCGGACTCTTTGCGTATATTCTGTAAGCAATCATCGTATCGTAAAGACTGAAACGTGGAATTATATCCAAAAACTGGAAATTCAAAGGATAATGTTCCTTTGATCTTGTTAGAATAATAGGCTGATCAAAACCGACTAGGTTATAAGCAGTCAAAATTGCGCCTTCGTTCTGCTTAAGAAAATTCAAGAATTTTGCAAGGATTTTTTCTTCAGCTTCAAAGGTTAACTCGTCAACAACAAACAGTTTGCTTTGGTGAGTTGAAGTGGGGTCTATAGAAGAAGCAAAGTGAACGGATATGCCAATTATGAGATCAGAAAGTGTCGGATATTTTCCGCTCACGGAACAGGATTCCACATCAAAAGCGATTATTTTAATTTCTCTCATCTAGTCTCATCTCCTTTGCTTGTTTGATTACACTTTTTTGTAATTCAGGATCTTTGAGGATTGATGCAAGTTCGCGTGTTGATTTAGAAAGCTTCTGTAGGTCAAAGCTTTTGTCGAGAAGCCGGCGACCCCTTACTCGTCCAATACCTCGAATAGTGACAATTCCAGATTGGGCAAGATCAGTTTTAACTCCATGTCTACATCTTACAGATAGTAAATTAGCCCGTTCGGCTAGATCATTTAGATTCAATCTTCTGGCAATTTGGCTAATCTTCGTAAGTGACCGAGAAGCATACATGCCCAGTTCGTAAACATCTTGATCATCATATCCGCGATATCTTCCACTAATCCTGCCTAGTGGTATTTCATTGATCCATTCCGTCAAGACTAATGCCTTGGACAGTCCTTCAATGAAATCGTTCTCCCCAAGGATTTTTGGATCAATGATAGTATAATGCAATACAACATCGGTTGAATAAAAATGAAAGTGCGGTATTGTGGGTCTCATCTTTTTCGCTACATCGATACAACAAGCAAGATGTAGAAGGGCAAAATCAGATATTTTCTTCTTTTTGTTTCTCTTTATGTTCACCGTCCTCGACTTGAACATGATTACTTGATTACAGGGTTTCTCAAAAGCAGTAATAATGACGCACGCATCATCTGGAGAGACATTTATCTTGTTCATAAATTCTCCCAGTTCAGTAATAATCATTTTTCCTTTCTTCTCTTCAAGCATGCCCTGCTTATTGAGATCTCTAATTGCTCTTTTAATCGACTTTGATATTTGGTTCTCGTTAGTAATGTAGGACGCTGACAAGGTATTGCCGACGCCATCGATTATATCCTCAAGATACTTACTCTTCTCCTTAGATGATCCCAAGAGGACTAGTATCAGTCTTTTAAGGTTGCCATTCGCTATAGTATCGGGAATTACTTTCTCTGGTTTGCCGAAAACATATTTCTCCATGCACTGGGTTGCATCATCTTTTGTAGTTATCAGATATGCTTTACCCTTTCCCGCTATTTTGTCTGCTTTGCTTTTTCCAGGTCTTCCTGCTCTCCCTTCTAGTTGCACACAAACGTATGCATCCAGCTCCCAACGGTTCTTCAATCCAGAGAGGAAAACAATTACATTGTCAACGGGATAATCTATTCCGTGGCTAAGAGTGGTAGTGCAAACAACAGTCTTAATCTTCCGTTCCTGCAAAAGGTCTTCCACAAGATTTCTCATTCTCATGGGTAGGCCTGCATGATGAAAAGCAATCCCGCTCTCAAGTAGCTTACAGAGGCTTTTGACAAGAGGTGTTTTTTCCTCCATTTTGCCAATACATTTCTCTATTTCTGGCTTTACCGATTCATGAATGGTATGTTCATGCAACTTTTCTAGCTTTTTTGCAATAAACTGAGATTCCAGCCTTGTGTTAACAAAAACCAGCGTTGTCTCTTCTTTTGATACGTTTTGACTGACCAAGTATTCAACGACCGAAAGATCGGTCTTGATGGGCGTTGTTTCTCCATTCTTATTGCAGAGTACTACTTGACCCCCATCCCGATATGCAATGAATTCATCTATGTTGTGATATATGTCCTCTATCACAGGTTCAGATTGAAGCCATTTAGACACTTCAAACTTATTTCCAATATGGGAGGACAGAGTAATTATTCTTGGATTTGAGGGCATAGCAGTCATGAAAAAGGTTAACAAAGAATCTAGAACAGCCCCTCTATCTTCACCCAAAAGTGTAATTTCATCAGCACAAACTAATGAGATGTCATCTAACCACTTTTCGCAGGCACTGACTGCACCAAACGCTCTCTCGTAAGTAGCTATGATAATATATGCCCCCTTTAACTGCTCTTGCGACTGGGGGTGATCGCCGTCACTTATTATGACGGAGAAATCAAAGTTTTGAAAGATTTGAAAATCCTTGAACTTCTGCCGGTCTAAAGCCTTGTACGGAGTTAAATAAAGAACTTTCCCGCCTTTTTGCAGTTCTTTTATCATTGCCATTTCTGCGATGAGCGTCTTACCTGAAGCGGGTGGCCCAAAAGCAGTGACGTTATTTTTTGAAGATATTAATCCTCTTCGAATAAAGGTATCTTGTATTGAACGGAAACGTTTGAATCCTGGCTTTTTTTCTAAATATTTCTCCACAATGGGAGGAAGATCGTATTCAGGGATTGGACCATTCCCATATTGGTATGCTTTCTTACCTAGAAGTGTTATCTCCCAGTAAGTTTTGTTACTGACTGTTGGTAGAACATTGATCAATCCTTTTGAAACCATTCTGTCTTTTATATCAGTCATTGACGCTCTAGCTATTCCTAGATCTTTTTCAATTATTGGACGAAGTGTCCTGCCCCCTGCATCCATTAGATATTTTAAAATCTGCGACTCGTGAGCGTTATATGACATTTTAATCTAGACAACTTTCGTTCTTGACAGATTTAAAAACTCCTAGTAATTCGAGCATTCGAACAACTATGGTAAACTCACCTCAACTATGAAACAGAAGATGTTTAACGATGAATTGTTGTCTCATGTCACTTTAGCCAAATCATCAATTTTAACAAAAACATGTAAACTTGGAACCGATGGTTCAAACGAGAGTGTAAAAAGCTACTCTCCGCTATCGACTAATATTCCCAAACAAGGAAAACAGTCGCAACTTGTATCCATTGGCTAAAATGATATTCCGAAATTTTCAAAACTAATTTGATATTTGAAAATAAATTATGTGTATTGTTAACTGTCGATATCATGTTCAGATTTTCCGTTTCAAGCTTTTATTATTAAACCCTTAATAATAAATTGAAAGAAATGTCCATTCTTAATCCGGTGTGGATAAAAACTGCTTCTATTACAAGAAAGTCACTTGACCCTTTGGGGTTGGATAGGGTTTCAGACCGATTGACAAGTAACATGCTAATGGGTATAACAAGTATGACTACCCGAGCAAGATATTATCCATTCTATGTTTGGGCGATAAAAAATGTTAACGAAACTGAAGATATAAAGAGATTCAGAGAATTTGAGAATGCCTTTTTTGATAGAGCTCGGGCGTATAGTCTTGCTTGTGTGGCGCACGAAAATAGTCATACTACTGGCAATCATTCTAACATACAAGGATCCGTGAAATCAAGACCGAAATGGCGGGATAGCGATAAAAATGTGACTGTGCATGGTTTTCGTCATCTTGGAAATCCTTTAGGTGGATATGGCTATTATTATCAAAGGTCAATACGGGACCTTGGTCTTGCTGAACAAGAACAAGTGAGAGATGTTCTCACTCCCTTAGGGAACAAACTCGCAGAATTTTTTGAGAAAGGGATTTCGGATACAAAATATTACAAGAAGTTTATAGGCAAAGATGTTATCCCATCTTCAGTCTTAACTAAGTATGGATCAAAATCTTGTATTTGCTTGCTTTCAGAAAAAAACGCCCCTGATCGAGACCTACTGAGAGATATCATACTCGGGATGAATTCAGAAGCAAAAGACGATGCATATCATCAGAGACGACAGGATACTCTGGTTCAAATTTTATGTGCCGTAGGTTTCTTAAACAACTATTCAGAGCCAATTGATGAAAAAGTCTTTCTAAATATGGCTTATTTCAATCAATTCTTTTGGAAGGAAAAAGTTAGGAAAATTGTCTTTCCTGCCAAAATACAAGAAATAGTTGAAAAATGGAAAATGTTTCGAAGCCATGATTATTTTTCATATGCATGCGAATCACTTTTTCACGTCTTCCTAGAATTATTGGATATACACAGATCCACTGGACTTTCACTCTCTGATTTGATGAGTCTCCTTGACAAACCAGAATTTGTAGGTGAAATATCATCACTTGTAAAGATAAACTT
The DNA here is from genome assembly GCA_964628765.1 of uncultured Candidatus Bathyarchaeia archaeon. Lineage (GTDB taxonomy): Archaea > Thermoproteota > Bathyarchaeia > TCS64 > TCS64 > RBG-16-57-9. The sequence continues at coordinate 15,078 of CAZVMT010000021.1, forward strand.
TAAAGGCTCATCTCCAAAAGAAATCGCACTTAATGATGTATTAATAGCCTTAGTGAACGTGGTCGGTGGAAAGCCCAACCAGTTCAATTCCAAGGTTAGTAGGAAACTTGATTCAGCGTGTAACCTAAATTCAAATATCAACGAACACGTGTTGACTCTAAAAATTGTAGAGAATTTTGATTCAGAAGAACTTGATCCTGTTAGATCAACCGTATGGGCTTCTTTAGTGTTGCTGCTTTTATATGCGCGATTTTACTGGAAATATAAGACTCAGGACCCAGCTTGGAAATGGCTGATTATCAATACAGAAAGAGATCTTAGCCCGACCTATTTGGTGAAAGAAGTCGAATCAAAAATTGCAGACATATACTTCACAATGTTTGACTATATTAAATGGATTTACAATGATTTTGTTCTCACTCAATCAATAAACATCTACAACCAGAAGGGTGGTGCCTCACTCTATTCTCGCCCAATTTCGTGGTTCCATCCAGATGGAGGAGTTTATAGAATAGACAAGCATTATTCTCCGCGGTTCCGGAATTCTAGATTTGATAGTTGTCTCGCCATCCTCAGTGACCTTGGTTTGTGTAAAGCTGATAAAAAGAGTTGTGGATTAACGCTGGATGGAAAAAAGGTATTAAAAAAACTCGGAATTGAGGTGAAATAAGTGGTCTCACTTGTTCAAAAAGAAATAATTACTGAACTAAAAGAAAGTAGTGAAGAAGTTGAAAGTATAATTGCAGGCACTTATTCGCTTAACCCTCAGTTCTTTGAAGATGAGATCCTTAAAATCTTCCAACAAAAAGATGCAAAACGGATTATGTTAATGGTCGATTCAAGATTCTATCCTGAGACGTTAAAGAAAGCTAAGGATGCAGGTGTATCATATCTCATTGAACCGATACACCTTCAGAGTGATTTTCACCCAAAATTCATTTTGATGACTTCGGAAGAGACAGGGAAACTTTTCATTGGGAGTGGTAATCTCACAGAGAATGGGATGTTACGAGATGGGGATGTCTTCACTCTCATTGACTATGACCTTGCAAAAGAATATCCGGATATAAGATTTGTTTTTTCAGAAATGAAGGATTTTTTCATTTCACTTTCAAAAAAAGGAACAACAAGAAGTGACATGCACAAAAATCAAATTCTGAAAGCCTTTGAAGTTCCATGGATTGTAGATAACGAACCTCCGCAAAAGAGCCGTAGAAGTATACGATTACTCCACAGTGTAAGACAACCAATACTATCTCAACTAAAAAGAATTTTGCGTAACGATGACGTAAGAAAGATTACGATAGTGTCTCCCTTCTTTGACTTGGAAGGAAAAGTCTTACACTACCTCATAGACAACTTTTGTGATAATATTCATCTTCTTATTCAACCGGATTACGTTAGTAATTTTCCCTTAAAAACAATCAAGAAAATTAAGAGGAAAAAAGAAGCAAACATTTCTACATTTAAGGTCTCGTTTGAGAGCGATATTAATCGGTTCATACATGCAAAAATATTCATATTCGAAACTGACAAAGGGAGTTATTGCCTAACAGGAAGTGCCAACGCAACTTTTGCAGGTCTACTTTCTCGAAGCGGAAAAGGTAATGTTGAATTATGTCTCCTAAGGTATGAAAAAAGGAAAAATGCCTTTGATTATCTTCTTAAAAATAATGAAATAAAAGTTCGAAAAATCCCCCTTTCAGCACTTAAAGAAAACATTCTAAAATCTGATGATGAGATAGATACTCCAGACATATACATTGAAGAGGCGAAATTGGAAGGAAATAAATTAATTCTGCGATTTTTTCCTCCAGTAAAAAATGGATATAAATTTGTTACATTAACCATCACACGGCCAGTCCAGGTTAAGCCAATTAGTATCAAACAAACGCTTACTAAGAAAGATCAAATCGTAGTGAACTTGTCCGATGAACAGAAGAATTTTTGTGAACAATCATCTTTTGTAGCACTTTCTATAAGAAAGGGAGCCTCAAGTAAAGTTTTAAAATCAAACGAAAGGTGGATTTCAACACAAATAATGGAGAACATTCCCAGTAAAAGAGATTTAAGACTTATAGAAAAAACTAGTGGACGCATTGGATTAATAAAACTCATGAATAGACTGGATGGCGTGTCAGAAATACCCACAATGCTCCTTTACTATTTACAATATTTAGACTTTGATTGGTTAGCCGATTCTTTGGATAGAGGGCGGAGGCGAATTATGAGAAGAGTTCGCGGTGAAGAAGGGTCAGAGGACGAATCAATTAACTATGACCGGTTTATTCTTTCCGCAGAAGAAGTTTTGGAAAAAATAGTCAATAAACATGAAAAAAAATTTGAACACATGATTGAGGAAATAGAAGGCGTCGAGGACCTAGAAGAAAGAGCCAGAAAGATGTTTGATCTTTTTGCCTTCCTCAACAAAGTAGAACTCTGGTTTCTTTTGAGGAAAGAAGTCAGTACTGAAAAGTTATATGACATCATTCAACGGATGCGATTATTGGTTGGTTCAAAAGAAAAGTATTGTTACATGTATAGTGGTTTCGGATATTTTGACAAAGCCAAGGAGAACATCGGTAAAAAAGCATTCTTGAAATTACACTCTAGATTGGATGTTCTACCTCAATTCATGGTTCTCTCTCAAGTCATACTAAACTTAGCAAAAAAGACCAACAAAACAGAGAGACAAAAAATAGAGCACTTATTAGCTGAAACAATTCGAAACGCTGGCGTTAAGAAAAATATAAGAAGAGAGATTAAGAATTTGGAAGAAAGAAATTTGATCAAAGCAATCGAAGAATATGAAGAGTTCGAGCACTTTTCATTTTCTGTCAAAAAATTGTTGAAAAAAACCCTTGATTTAATTGGACCCCCAGCTTCTCGAAGACCTTGTTCCCAATGCGACCGTATAACAGCGTATCGTATTGATTCTGAAACCTTTCTCTGTCCAAAATGCGCTAAGAAACAATTTGGTAAGAAACGCACCAAATTAATCCTTAAGGTATGTAGAACGTGTGGCCGTTTCAAATGGGTTCCAATGGATAAAATGAAATTGGAATTTTGTAAGAAGGATAACAATTTGATGATAGAACGTCTGGGAAAGTTTTACATTCCACTTTATTCATGAAAGCGCGTTATTTAGCTAGTGCATAAGAGTTATGCAAGCATTCTATAAAATAGTGAGCACAGTTATGATTCCAGCCTATTTTATCTACGAAGCCGAGAGTGTAAACGAGAGGTTGAAGCTAGCCCCCGACACTTTTAAGCTCCATTTTAGGCTCATTTTGTCAAAAAAGCCTTGAATTAGACTTTTATTTGTCAAAATATGTTTTTAGCGGGTCGCGGAGATTTGGACTGGGGACAACTGGAATTAGCACCCGATATTTCCCGCAAACTTCCCCTTTTTTTAAATTTGGAATAATAAGTCATAAAAATTATCTTTCGATCAATCAAAATAGTCTTTTGAAAAATGTAAATCGCTTATCGTTCGTCCAGCGCTACCTTCCAAGTATTTTTCAATTATTTGGATGAAGCTGGGATCTATTTGTGAATCACGTATTTTCTCTTTTAAACTCCAATAAGTCCAAAGTTCTATGTCAGGATAAATATTAATTGAACCTTCAAATAATTCAGTGGTTGCAACGACTCCAATCAATTTCATTTTCTTATCATTGAGGAAACCAAGTTCTTTTGCAAACTTGGGGAGATTATTTTTTAACGGAATTACTTTTTCATTTCTGAAATCTTCAATTATTTTTAACACTGCATCAGATGGAGATACACCAATCATACCTTCTTTTTCTTCTCTTAATTTCTTGAAGATAATTTTAGCAATTCGGTCGAATTCCTCGGGGTCTACGGTTACAGAGCGCTCTTTGCACTCAACTACATATACAATACTTGTCCTATTCTCCTGTTTTATTGCTACAACGTCAATTTCTTTCCCGATAACTTTTGATCTATGTCGAAGATGTACTTCGAAGCCATTTTTAATAAAAATGAATGCTACTAGCAACTCAAGATAAGCACCTCGTAAGCCACTGTTAATGTGTTTTGCTTGTTTACATTCCTTCTCGATGAATCGAACGTAGTCTGATTTGAAGTATTCAAAGAAACTCTTTTCATCTATTGAAAACTTCTTAACATGTATAGAGTCACTTAACTTTTCAAAAACAGAATGAATGTATCTATAGCACTGACCTCCAAAACCAGAATGGTCAGTTGCACATCGATAGAAAACCCACCATCGGGAATAATCTGCAATGTTACTTGATGCAGGCATAAACACTGCGTAACTATAATCGTTCCCACGGTCTTTCAGGTTATGGATAAATTCTATTACACTAATTTTTTCAGGCATTTTTTCAATTATCTGAAGACATGCAAATCCTTTCAAAAGAGTACAAAATTGAGTTGTTCCATTTCCTCCCTCATAACCAATTATTTTAGCTGGTCTGTTGTGAAAGACATCAGACAGTTGTGTTTGAACAGATTTGGGTTTATTAATTGGAATTATCAGTTTGTGTCTAAGATTGCTGGGTACCTTCTTTGGCAAAAACATATGGATTTGTTTTGTTTTGGCTTTTTCTTCATAATCAAATACAATATTGTCATTGATTTTTTCAAAAACATCGTCAAACTCTGACCAAGACTCCACCTTTTGTAATTCTCGAAAAATCTCTTTATTTCTTGAAAATTCATTTTTCCCAAGTACTAGTCGCCACAAGGATATATTTGCAAACTTGAAGCCCTCAAGAAACACTTCTGCTTTTGCTATTTCATCAAGTTGACTTGATCTATGAAACATAAATAGTCCATCAGACGGTCCTTCACCCTTGAAGTCCAAGGGTTGTTTTAATTTTTTTAAGGTTAAAGTTGGTTTGTGTTGACGGTACATTTCTTTAAAAGAAATTTCTAAATTTTTTCCATCATTAAGAAAAACAAGGAGGACTCCGGGTAATTTCGTTGCTAAAGCAGTTTCAGGATCCATAGATTGCTTTGATCCTTTTTGCTTTCCTGAATAACAACTAAGAAAGATTTCCCGAAGAGGAATTAAAAAATCTTGAAGACCATAAACTTCGGACTTGAGTTCATTCCAGTTTTTTGTTTTAAGGATTTTCCTTCGAAAGAATAGAAGATTTTTTATTAGAATTCCTTGAGCAGACAGATGCGATAATTTGTGGATACTCTTTGTTTCATCACCAAAAAGATAATCCCAATCGATTTTCTGACTTCTTCGAAGACTAATACATCCAGGTTCTTGAATAAAAACAGTAATTATCGTGTGAAGTAAAGCATTAAGTGCAAATTTGTACCCGTTTAGAATTTTTTCTGGAAGTTTATTATTTTTTGTTTTGGAATAGTATTCTTCAAGGAAAATAGTTTGTTTTTCGATGTCACAAAGATGTAAAAGTAAGTATAAAGAACCAAAAAGCCTTTCAGCCATCCAACTCTTCAATATGCGTTCGGATTTTCTATTTACTTTCAAATCTATTTCTTTTATTACTAGAAGAGTGCCTTGTAAAAAAAATTGTGGTTATTAAAAATCAAATTATTACAGAACCCATGCGCGCCCACGTCATAAGGTCACGGGATTTGAACTGGGGACAACTAGAGTTAGAACCCGAAATATCCCGCAAAATCTTTTAGCTAAAAAAACATAACACACACAAACTATTTACAAAAAATTGTTTAACTGAAAACGAGGACTTGAACGAGGAGTTGATGCTAACTACGGTACCGTTGTCTCAAACAGGGAAAATTAACAAGAAGCTGTCGATTATGTTTTGCGAGTTTGAACGCGAGTCTGAAACTAGCCCGAGGCTCCATTCTTGCTGTGGATGTTTGTTGTCTGTTCAATGACATGGTAGAGTTTGATGTTGTTTGAGGATAGAAAAGTTTTCAGGGCACGGAGAGTATATATGCTGTCGTAAGGAATCAGTTAGTTTAGTGGTTTGGAGGAACTGTGCAATGGTTGAGAAGAAACTCGTAGCGCTCAGTTTGATTTGTGTTGCTCTATCTGTCGGAGTTATTGGAGCAGTAATGATGCTTAACCAGAAAGAAACCGAAATGCAACTGAAGAACAATCAAATCTCTGGACTTGAAAACAAAAATCTTGCTTTAGAAGCGCAGGTAGCAACTTTACACTTTAATATTTCTGGTCTCCAATCTGAAATAGTTTCATTAAACAACAATAAGAATGTCTTGGAAGCTCAAGCTGCAACTCTCCAATCTGAAATCTCTTCACTAAATAACGAAAAAGCCGCTCTTGAAA